>NZ_JAGSOI010000018.1:0-19246 GCF_023684405.1 Methanococcoides seepicolus
GACATTTTTTTAAAATAGATATTGTTTTTTGTTTTTTTCCTCTAATAATGTCAGGTATTTCATAATTTTATATATGTACTTTTCTACTATCAAATAGCTATTTTTTAAATAATTAATTCTGATTATTATAAATTATGCTTATTGATATCGTTTATTACTCTTATATATTTAATTATAGATTTTTAGCAGTAGCTTTGTATTTATATTAGTTTTATTTTTCAAATTTTCAAGTATTATATATAAGAATTTTGGTATTAAATTATATGTTAATTTTTCAGAAAATCTTGTATTTAGTAAAAACGCTATCAATCGATATTATAATTTCAATAAATAATGCTGCTCAAAATACGTGCCATATAGTAACATATTTATACTAAATATGAAACATACATATGTTTATATATGATTATTCCAGTTTGAAATTTGGGTATAGCTACCCAATATCAGTTGTTCCATCTCTGGATTAATTGGATGGTGTGAACGACGATCAAAAAACATCAGCATCCGGATGTACCGGGTCTTTAATTATGAAGGAGTGATCAAAATGACCGATTTAAACCCAAAAGAAAGATTATTGAACGCGTTAAACCGCGAACCAGTTGATAAAGTCCCGGTAGTCTCTGTAACACAGACCGCTATAGTTGATCTTATGGATCAGACCGGTGCAGAGTGGCCTGAAGCTCATTCTGATGCAGAGAAGCTGGCAACACTCGCCGTAGCATCACACGAGATCGCAGGTCTGGAAGCTGTGAGATATCCATATTGTCTGACAGTTCTTGCAGAAGCTATGGGTTGTGAAGTTAATATGGGAACAAAGAACAGACAACCATCTGTAACTGATCACCCATATAAAGGCGTTGACAACCTCGTAATGCCCGAGAACCTTCTTAGCAATGGCAGAATACCTGCTGTGCTTGATGCAACGAAGATCATCATCGACAAAGTTGGAGATAAAATTCCTCTGGTAGCTGGAATGGAAGGACCTGTAACCCTCGCATCCGATCTTGTAAGTGTAAAGAAGTTCATGAAATGGTCTATCAAGAAACCAGATGACTTCGAGACTATCCTTGACTTTGCCACAGATGCATGTATAGTGTATGCAAATGCACTGGCAGATGCAGGTGCAGATGTAATATGTGTGCCTGATCCTGTAGCATCCCCTGACCTTATGAACCCTGAAACATTTGACAAGATGCTTAAGCCAAGGCTTGCAAGGTTTGCAGAAGGGGTCAAATGTCCGATGGTGCTTCATGTTTGTGGAAATGTCACTCCTATTCTCGGTATGATGGCAGACTGTAAATTCGAGGGACTTAGCATTGAGGAAAAGGTAACAGACCTTAGGGGAGCTATCAAAACTGTCGGAGACAGGGCTGTAATTGTTGGTAATGTATCCAGTCCGTTCACATTACTTTCTGGTGATGTGGAAAAGGTCAAAGCAGATTCAAAAAATGCCCTTGAAGATGGTGTTGCAGTTCTTTCTCCTGGATGTGGTATTGCACCAAATACTCCTGTAGATAACGTCAAGGCTTTGGTTGAAGCAAGGGACGAATACATTGCATAATATCTGTAGATACGAAATATATATACAAAAATCTGAACATCCAGTCGGAAAGGTCTTGTTTTGCAGGACCTTTCATTTATTTCTTTTTGATCATCTGCCAATAATTATCGATCACATTGATCGGTCGGGCAAGAAGGTAATACTATGCGAACAGGAATTGCAATAGATCTTGGTACAAGTGGTTTCAGGGCACAAAAAATAGACCTTGGATCAGGTGAGATACAGAGAACTGTCATCACAATGAGAAATCCTCTGCCCGGTGCGAACGTTATGGATCATCTGGATTTTGCCATGACATATGGTCAGGACAAAGCTCATGACCTTGTAATCAATGCTTTCATTCACATCCTTAATGAACTTGAACCGGAAGGTGGACTTGTTGAGAGAATCGCAATATGTGGAAATCCTATACAATTATCATTGTTCCAGGGAATTCCTATCGATGACCTTGCCTATGCAGGAGAGCGAAAAAAGAAGTTGATGAATATCGAGGAACAAAAAAGGAATGCTTGTATCATTGAAAGCACTCAGGTAAAAGGCCTTGAATTCCTTAATTGTAAAGTAGTTATTCCACCTGCAATCAAACACGAGGTCGGTGCAGATGCTCTTGCATTGATCGTAAAATCCGGAATGCTTGAATCAGAAAAGATATCCATTGCAACCGATTATGGTACTAATGCGGAAATGGCGTTAAAGGTTGGTAATGTCATCTTCACAGGTTCTGCAGCAGCAGGTCCTGCGCTTGAAGGTCAGGAGATCGGGGACGGAAGTATTGCACGTCCATTTGTGATATCAGATGTTGAATTTAATAATGGGGATATATTGAATTACGTTCTCGATGAGGAAATGAACACGGTAAGTGGTTCCCTTGTTAACTACAAAAATGGGGCTGTTCTCAAAAATGGTGATTTGCATGCAATTGGCATCACAGGTACCGGTGTTATTGCACTTATCGATGAGGCCATAAAAAATGGCATCATAAAATTACCAAATATAAATACGCCTGATAAAAAACTTTATCTTCAGGATGATCTACATTTCACAGAAAAAGACCTTGCTGAAGCGGGAAGGGCCATCGGTGCGATACGTGCCGGTCATGTGACATTATGCAATGCTGCGAATATTGCAATGGAAGATGTAGAGGTCGCATACATGTCCGGTGCTGCCGGTACCTATATGGATGCGATAAAAGCTCATCGTATCGGCATGATACCTTATAATGTCTCAAAGATCTGCCAGATAGGGAATACTTCTCTTATCGTTGCAAGGGAGATACTTATTTCAGAAGAACGATTATGGGAGCTTCAGGAGATCGCAGTAGAGATAGTTGGCACACATGTAATGTTTGCAATGGATGAAGCATTCAAGGACGCTTACATCCTTGAGCTTTCCTATTGGAACGAGGGTATGCCTTTCAAGACACTGAAAAAATATCTTAAGAAAAAAGGTCTTCCTACAATTGATGAAGTAACTAAGGAGCCGGAAATCGAAAAAAGAGTCGAGAAGGACATTCCTGATCTTGGGAATGAAGGGCTTCATGTGCTCGACCAGATAGGTACATTTCTAGTAATAGATATGGAAGGCTGTATCGATTGTAAGAAATGTGTGGACGTGTGTCCAAATAATGCATTGGAACAGGATGATCGGTCTGTAAGAATAAGAACTGATCTTTGTGATGGTGCACACTGTCAGAAATGTATCCATACATGTCCGGAAAATGTCCTCGACTGGCATCTTCTCAAAGTAGTGGAATAACTTTCACGAAGTGAACATTGAATTATTTGCTCACACCCGTTGTACTGATGTACTGGATATAGATCTAAAAAGTAAACAGATTGGATCGAAGGAAGCTACTATAGATCTTAGATGTGAGCAATTTTGTTTATTCATTGATTTAAGATAATTCTTTCGTTCAGAAAGATCGTCAAAATATGGATATTCTATCTTTACGGAAGATAAGATATAAATCATGGCTTGTTTACTTATAATAGGATTAAAAACAAATTCCATTATCAAAAACAAAAAATCGTTTAGATCAAAAAACGCAAAAACGGGAGATGTATAAGATATACAGTTCCATGGAAAAGACCGGTAATATATCTGTCAAAATGACTTCATCTAAAGTTGTGTCTGATGAAATATCAGAACCTGATAGCTGTAGTTCTTTCTCTTTTTCCGATGATCCTGGAAATTATTTCGAGGCTATAGTAGCATCTTTGAAAGAAGCTCTCATGATACTTGATCTGGATCTGAACCTGATATATGCGAATGATTCATTCTACAAAATGTTCAATGTTAAACCTGCTGAACTCTTGGAAAATGATGCTGACATATTTGTTGATTTCAAGAAAAATTCACCTGAACTGTTTGACAGGCTTAGCAGAGTTTGTAAAGAAGGTTTCTTACTTGAGGAATTTGGACTGACCTATCCTTTTAGCAATGCCGGTACAATGTCTGTGCTGATCAACAGGAGGCAGATCATATGCGATGGCGGCTGTGTTGCTCTCGTTACCTTTGAATATATTGACGAATTGAAAACCTCGGAAGAGGGAATTATCCAATACGAAGGTCAATATTCAACGTTGGTCGAAAAAGGTAATGAAGGGGTAATTGTTGTCCTTGACAATGAAATACGGTATACAAATGAGAAGTTTTGTGAACTGACAGGATCGTCAAAAGACAATATCATTGGTTCGCCTTTCCTTGATCATATTTCACTTGAATATCGCAGAATGGTCTCCAAAAAATACAATAAATGTCTTTCAAGCAAGAAGAATGACTCCAATATTTATGAAGCAAATATTATTTCGCTTACTGAAGGTGAGATCCCTGTGGAGATCACTACTTCTTACATTGAATACGAAGGACAGTCTGCGGTAATGCTGAACTTAAATGACATTAGGGAAAAAAGAAAAGCAGAGAAAGCTCTTGTTGATACTGAAAAGAACTTCAGGATAATCTTTGAAAAATCTCCCATAGGTATAGTTCGTTTTGACCGAAAAGGAATTATAACGAATTCAAATGAAGTATTCAATGAGATATTCGATCACTTACGGGATGTGATCACAGGCTATAATGTCCTCGATCTTTTTAGTGACAAAGATGTTCGTAGCGATATAAGTGATGTGATCTCGGGAAAGATAAGGAACTATGAGAATGATGTTCACCTAATTGTAAATGATAATAGTTCTATCTTGCATGTCACTTTCAGTTCTTTGATCGTAGATGGATCATTGCAGGGTGGAATGGGTATATTTGAAGATGTCACCCTGAGGAAGATGGGTGAACATTCTCTCCAGCTAAACGAGTCTCGTCTTGAGATACTTCTTGAACTCAACCAGATGTCTGATGAATCCATTGAAGATATATTATATTTCACTTTGGAGGCTGCTGCAAGACTCACTCAGAGCAATATCGGTTACCTTGTCAGTGTCCGTGAAGACAACTCTTTTGATATGGTCTTCCTCCTTTTAACAGACGAAAAGGGTCAATACGAACTGAGCAAGGACCTGGGTGATTATCCGTTTGACATTTCCAGCAGGGCTATCAAAGTGAGCTCAAGTGGGAAATATTTGCTTTCAAATTACCCGAATGATCTTTTTGAAATGGAAAAAGACCATAATATGACCGGTACGATCACACGCCATTTTGATATTCCGGTCTCCAATGAAGAAGGTGAGCGATTCGTTCTGGGAGTTGGCAACAAAGATTCTCTTTATGATGATCTTGATACTCGTAACCTGGCACTATTGATCCAGGAAATAACAAAACTGATCGAGCATAGGGAAGCTGATGAAGCTTTGCGTGTATCGGAAGAAAAGTACTCCAATCTCGTTAAGAACGGGAATGACGGCATTGTCATAATTCGTGATGATGTGCTGGGATTTGTAAATTCAATGTTCTGTGAGATTGTTGGTTTTACTCCTCAAAAGGTGCATAACTCCAGTTTTTCTTCTTATCTGTCACCTGAATATCGGCGAATGGTGACTAAGCAGTTCTCGAAGATAATGGAAAAACAGAAGAGCAGCTCTAATAAATTCGAGGTCAATCTGCTTGATCGTAAGGGTGAAACTGTTCCTGTTGAGATAAGCCCTTCACGCATATATGATCAGGGCAAGCCTGCTGTAATGGCTATTATACGTGACATAACTGAACAGAAAAAGAAAGAACAGGAACTGCTTGATTCACTGGAAGTACAAAAGGTATTGCAAACGGTTATCAAAAGCAGTCCGGCAATTGTATTTTTCTGGAATGCGCAGTCGGGATGGCCAGTTGAATTCGTTTCTGAGAACATCGATACATTTGGATATTCTCCGTCGGATTTTCTTTCTGGCAAACTACAATACGGTGACATTATTCACCCTTCTGATGCGGAAAGGGTGCATAGCTATTTTGCCCGGAAATTTGCAGAAAATGCTTCTGAATATCGTCTCGAATACAGGATAATCACCAGTTCTGATGATGTTCGATGGGTTGTTGAGAGGTCCACTCCGCAGTATGATGAGGAAGGTGATCTTGTGCATATACAGGGTATCATCATAGATATCACTGAGCGTAAGAGGATCAATCAGTTCCTGAACATTGAATCCGAGGTCGGTAATTTCTTCACTCCTTCAGGGGACCTTCAGGAAACCTTTGACCAGCTTCTGGAATTTGCTTTACATATAGAAAGTATTGATTCTGGTAGTCTCTACCTGATAGACAAGAATAATGGCGGACTGAACCTTATATCCCACAAAGGACTTTCGGAAAATTTTGTAAAAACTAATTCTCATTACGCAGCAGATTCCATGCAGAGTCGATTTTTCATGATGGGTTATCCGCTTTATAAAATGTATTCCGAGATCTATCCTGTGACAAAGCGTGATAACAGGGTAGATGAAGGGCTGCTGGCAACAGCTGTGATCCCGGTGAAGTATCAAGAGGAAGAAGTGGCTGTTCTTTTCCTTGCATCGCGTACTGAATATGAAATGCCGTACAATATTCGTACATCGGTAGAAACAGTTGCTGAACAGATGGGTTCCATCATCGGTCGCATTGAAACGGAAGTAGATATGCAAAAGAACCAGAACGACCTTAAATCACTTGTTGATGGCATTGAGGATCTGATCTTTGTTCTGGACAGTGAGGGTTGTGTACTCTACAGCAATGAGGCAGTCTCGAAAAAACTAGCTTACTCAAAAGAAGAGATCACTGGTATGAATTTCATAAAAATACATCCGCATAATAAGGTACTCGAAGCAGCAAGTCTCTTTGGGGATGCACTTGCAGATAACAAGATCGAGTTCAGGTTACCTTTGGTTACAGGTACTGGCATGCTTATGTCTGTGGAAACAAGATTGCAAAAGGGTAAATGGAATCGTCAGGATGCGATCATTGCTATCTGTCGGGAGGTTGGCAAAAATTAAAGGGACCTTTATGTTTTGTCTGCCTGGCAAACAATGTTCTTATCACATGTTTGCATTTATCTTATCACATCAGTATAGTTGTAGGCATTTATATTAATTATTTTAATGGAGGGCTAAATTGTGATCGATATTAATCCTCAACGCATATTAGTACGATATAATGTAAAAGTGGAAAAAGAAATGACTCCTGAAGAGGTGGCCGAGAAATTATTCCCTGTGGAAGAAAATATACGGGAGGTCGCAAAGGCTATCTTTGAAGGAGATGAAGACGAGGTTGTGGAAAGTATCCAGAATGCGATCAATAATGGACTGGACCCACTGAACCTTATTAACAATGCACTGATGGTGGGTATGGAAATAGTCTCCACTCTTTATGATGACGGTGTTCTCTACCTTCCAGATGTCATAATTTCAGCGCAGGCAATGATGGAAGGTATCGAATATTGTAAAGAACATTTCGGTCAGGACCATGAATACAAGGGTAAGATCGTTTCCTATGTTGTGGAAGGGGACATCCATGATATTGGTAAGAAGATCGTGACCGTTCTTCTCAGGGCGAAGGGGTATGAAGTTGTAGACCTTGGAAAGGATGTCTGTGTGGAAGAGGTCATTGCGGCTGTCAAAAAGGAAAAACCCATTATGCTTACGGGAACGTCGTTAATGACGACAACTATGATTGGTTTCAAGGATGTGAATTCCCGTTTGCTTGAAAGTGATATCAATGTACCTGTTGTGTGTGGTGGAGGTGCGGTAACACAGGATTTTGTATCCCAGTATGAACTTGGTCTTTATTGTGAAGAGGCTGCTGACGTACCAAAGATCGCAGATGCTATCATCAACGGCTTGAATATTAGCCAGCTCAGGAAGGAGTTCCATAAACACTGAGGAGGAATAGGTTTGAGTTTAAAACGTTATAATAAAATGGCTTATGATGACCTTGAAGATATGGTCTTTGGACATTCTATCTATCCTGTTAAGACAGGTTTTGATCTGGAGATCGGGGCAGGATATACTTCAGCGGAAGTCAACTATGCACCAAGACCAGCAGCGGGTGAGTCTAAAGAGAAACTTATTGCAGAATACCAGAAGATCACAACGGATGTCCTGCAACGAATGGTACAGGTTGGTTTCCCTTCGGTGGTGCTTGAAACGGAACATGTGCAACAAATGACCGTCAATCCGTCATGGGGTGCAGAGATAGCACATGAACAGAAGACCATTATGGAAGAGTTTTATGATGAATATGGCATCAAATGTGCATTGCGCCATACGCCTGCTGATATTCGAGGTGGAAAAGAATCCCTCGATCTTAGAGGCGATTCTTATGGTATGTTGCTGGAATCTTTTGAAGAGGTTGCTTCCAATGGAGCTGACATGCTTTCCATTGAATCACTTGGTGGTAAGAGCGTCTTTGATTCATCAATATTAAGGAACGATATCTCAGGAGTGCTTTTTTCAATAGGTATCCTCGGCACTCTTGATGTGGAGTTCATATGGGAAGATATTAGCAAAATAGCAAAGAAACATGATGTTGTGGCTGCTGGAGATACTGATTGTTCTCAGGCTAATACTGCAATGTTCATTGCAGGTGGTCTACTTGACAGAAAACTTGCCCACACGCTTGCTGTTGTGACAAGAGCGGTTTCAGCACCGCGTTCACTTGCTGCCTATGAAGCAGGAGCTGTCGGTCCCGGTAAAGATTGTGGATATGAAAACACTATAATCAAGGCTATCGCTGGTGTCCCTATCTCACAGGAAGGAAAGGGATCAACTTGTGCTCACTCTGATCTCATGGGTAATCTCGCTATGCAATGTTGTGATCTCTGGTCCAATGAATCTGTGGAGTACCGTGGTGAGTTCGGTGGTACAAGCGTTCAATGTTGGGGGGAGACTCTATCTTATGATTGTTCCATGATGAATACGGCAATAGAGGCTGGATATGCGAAGGTCTTCAGGGATGTTTTCATGGTCTCAGATAGATATAGGGATTCTCAGGCATTCATACTTGCATTCGATAATGCTTATAGGATAGGTGAATCGATCGTAAAGGATGGTAATGATATTTATCTACGTGCTAAGAATGCTGCGATCGAGGCATGTAACATCGTTGATGAAGGTTCTCGTGGACAGCTTGAACTTTCGCGCTTTGAGAAAGCATCTCTTGCAAAGGCGATCAAGTCCCTTCATTCACTTACTGATGAAAAGGATGTTTTCATTGAAGAGAATATGGACAAATTTTCAACTATGGAGAACTTCATACCTAAAAATTACGGTTACTGAAGTTTTCATTTTTATCTTTCATATCTTCATATTACGGCCCATTTTCTCTTTTTCTTTTCGTTACGATTGTCGTGCAATGAATTTTTCAGTCATCTACTCTCATTTTCTAGATTGGATCTTTGATGCCTCAATATGTAGTATTTAACTGTTTTGTATTATTCGAAGAAATATGAATTAATAATTATATATAATATTTAGTTAATACTTTGTGCATATACATATTATTGTTTAATTTTGTTGATATAATAAAATGATCTTGAATTGTTATTTCCAGTTAATCCTTTTATTGATATCGTTTTCTTTTCATTTGACCAAAACTACACAATGATATTTAATATTTATAAATTTCTACTATAAAGTGTATATATTTCTATAAAATCAATAGATATGTTTAAAAATAAGCATCAATAGCCTTTATTTATTAATATTAGTATCGATTAAAGATTTCCATTTTACAAATGGTTTATATATTAGTTATTTTTAAAGCTAACTTAATTATATTATATAAACGTATTTACTAAATTTATTTTGTTTGTTTTCGATATTGTTAATTTTATTATGTATTTTCGACATCAAGAAAGCTTATTTTTTCTCTATTTCACCTTTGCACTTTTTTTTAATCAAATCGTAATACATATATATAAAATCATTTGAAAACAAATGTTTATATATTGGTATGAGAGACGTTTGAATAGGTTTTCAGAACGAAATCCTATGATTGGATCGAGGGTGGTATTCTTCCCAAGAAGAATGGCACTTCATTTATTATTAAAAAAACAAAGGAAGTAAAACATGACCAGTTTGGATATAGACCCCAGTGATATTCTGGTAAGATATAATGTGAAATTGGAGAAGGCAATGACGCCTAAAGACGCTGCAGCTGAACTTTATCCTAAGGATGAGTTATACAGACAAATTGCAGTAGCAATCTTTGACGGTGAGGAAGACGACGTTATCGAAGGTCTCGAAAAGGCCATCGCAGCAGGAAAGAACCCAATTGCTCTGATCGACGATGCTCTAATGGTTGGCATGAAAGTAGTTACTGATCTGTATGATCAGGGAACGATCTTCCTGCCAAACGTAATGATGTCCGCAGATGCAATGCTCGACGGTATCGAGTTCTGTAAGTCACAGTCCGATGAAGCACCTGTTTCAAAGGGCAAGGTTGTCTGCCATGTTGCAGAAGGAGATGTTCACGACATCGGTAAGACAATAGTTGCTGCACTTCTCAGAGCAAACGGATATGAGGTAGTTGACCTTGGCCGTGATGTTCCTGTGGATGAAGTCATTGAAGCTGTCAAGGCAGAGAAACCTCTCATGCTTACAGGTACTGCACTGATGACCACAACAATGTATGCTTTCAAAGCAGTCAACGACAGGTTACTTGAAGCAAGTCTTAATGTTCCATTCGCCTGTGGTGGTGGAGCTGTAAACCAGGACTTCGTATCTACCTATGATTTGGGTATTTATGGCGAAGAAGCTGCTGACGCACCTAAGATCGCTGACAAGATCCTTGCAGGATCTAGCATTAGTGCACTGAAAGAGGAATTCCACAAACACTGAAGAGGTGAGAAAAATGGCAATCAACAGATATACAAAAATGGCATATGATAGTGCAGATGACATGATCTTTGGTAAGTGTAAGCACCCTGTAAAAACAGGACTTGGACTCGAGATCGGTGGCGGATACACTACACCTGAAATTAACTATGCACCAAGGCCTGAAGCCGGTGCATCAAAAGAGAAGCTCGTCAAAGAATACCAGAGGATAACCACAGATATCATGAACCGTATGGTCCAGGTAGGTTTCCCTGCTGTTGTCCTTGAGACAGAACACGTCGAGCAGATGACCAACAACCCAACATGGGGAGGAGAGGTCGCACACGCACAGAAGACCATCATGGAAGAGTTCCACGATGAATACGGCATCAAATGCGCATTAAGACACACCCCAGGTGATATCCGTGAAGACCGTGATTACCTTGATCTTAGAGGTGACAAGTTCACAGTTCTTATGGAATCATTCGAAGAAATTGCAGCAAATGGAGCTGACATGCTTTCCCTTGAGTCAATGGGCGGTAAGGAAGTATTCGACTATTCGATCCTAAGAAATGATGTACCTGGTATGCTTTATGCAATTGGCTGCCTTGGAACCATGGATATGGATTTCATCTGGCAGGAGATCAGCTCTGTTGCAAAGAAGCACGGAGTAGTCTCCGCAGGTGACACTGACTGTTCCGAAGCAAACACTGCAATGTTCATTGGTGGCGGTCTTCTTGACAAGAACCTTGCACACACCCTTGCTATCATCGCAAGAGCTATCTCTGCACCAAGATCACTTGCAGCATATGAAGCAGGTGCTGTAGGGCCCGGTAAAGACTGTGGATATGAAAACACTATCATAAAAGCGATATCCGGTGTACCTATCTCACAAGAAGGTAAGACCTCCACATGTGCACACTCTGATGTCATGGGTAACGTTGTCATGCAGTGCTGTGACCTCTGGTCCAACGAATCGGTTGAATACCATGCTGAATTCGGTGGTACATCTGTCCAGTGCTGGGGAGAATCCCTTGCGTATGACTGTGCTTTGATGAACACAGCAACTGCAACAGGTCAGGAAAAGACTCTCAGGGACCTCTTTATGCTTTCTGACAAGTACAGGGACCCACAGGGCTATGTTCTTGCATATGACAACGCATACCGCGTGGGTGAAGCTATTGTCAAGGACGGTAATGACATTTACCTCCGTGCAAAGAACGCTGCACTCAAGTCAGTAGAGATCATGGAAGAAGGAATAGCTGGCAAGCTCGAAATGACCAAGTTCGAAAAGGGCGCCCTTGCAGACGCAAAAGCTGCACTTATGGCACTCACAGACGACCAGGATACTTTCATGAGCGATTGCATGACCAAGTACAAGGAAGAAGTTAAGGTCTTCCTGCCAGAGAACTACGGTCTCTAAGCATTTAGCATCGAAGTCTCCAAACGTGGACTGTAGCCCCGTATTGCTCGGGGCTACTCCCATCACCTTGAAAAATGTGTATTGCACGATATTTTCAATTTGACCTTATAATCACAAACATTTTCTTCTAAAACATAATACGGGAGGTGATATTCAGAAATTTAAAACCCCTTTACTCCTTTATGTCTTTTTGATATTTATTAATGGGTGCAGTTTTGCCCAGAATCACATTTAACAATCATTTGTATATGTCGAGTTATAATATTATTTATTGTATTTCATAAAATTTATTAATCGAACTAACGGAAGTGATCATATTTGACAAATAATGAAGAAATACCAGAGAACTGTATTTTATGTAACCCTGCGGATGGATTTCACATGATCGATAAAACAGCAGATCATGCACCACTCGGATTTGCAGGACTTGGTTTTGCAGCCACAATGCTGGGAATGATGGGTTCAGGTTTTTTCGCAGATGCTACAATGGTCGTCTCAATGTCGATCTTCCTCGGAGGATTTGCACAGGTATTTGCAGGTATCCAGGGCTGGAAAAAAGGTGATGTATTCGGTGCAACTGCTTTTTCAGCATTTGGTCTGTTCTGGTTCTCCTTTGCATTCATCTTGATGTCCTCAGGTCTTGCAAGCGGAGTTCTTGGAGCAGCCAGTGCAACTTCAATAGGCTTCTATCTATTCATCTGGGGGCTTGTTTCCCTTGTACTGCTGCTTGTAACATTCAAGATCGGGGTTAAGGCGATAACCATCGTTTTCATCACTCTTACTCTGACATTTTTCCTTAACGCAGCGGCAAACTTCGGAATGGGCATTGGTCCACTTGCAGGTTACATGACTTTGTTACTTGGGATCTCAGCTTTGTACACATCTCTGGCGCTTGTAACAAATTCAGTTTTTGGAAAGACAGTAGCTCCACTCTAAGCTAAGATCTAGCTAGAATGTCAGATACGTAATATTCAGACCGTGACCGTCCATAAGGTCGGTCATTCCCCTCCTTAAAAACAAAAATAAAATGCCAGGTGGTAACAATTGAGGACCTCTACCAGAAAGAACGGAACTGGATATCTTGCTCTTTCCGTCTTTATCGAAATAGCTCTGTTAAGGATATTTGCAGGGACCTATTCTGATATTCTTGCTGTGCAGGTTACAGGATATTTTGCCTTATTTATCGGTATCATTGCCTTAGTTCATCACTTTGTACCTAGTATCATCTCACTTTCGACCGACCATTTTCATCCATACGGGTACAAAAAATACAGTTCTCTGATATCATTGTTCATTGCACTGATCTTTATTCTGGCAAGTCTGTATATCCTCTCTGAAGTTCACTCTACCGTTAATGGAAGTAACTCTCTATTGCCGGATACTTCCATCTATATCTTGCTTTTAATGTCTGTTATTCTATCAGTAGCTATTCTGAAATATTGCTCTTTGGATGAATTTGATCAGGCTGGGATATCCCATTCATTTGCACTTAAATTAGATGTTATGTTTTCAGTTTTGATCGCTCTGACCTTGTTCATTCAAGTCAGTCCAACTGTTTTAATGTTGGAAACGGTGTTGCTAATTCTCGTACTTACGAAATATTGCATATCGATCGTCATCATGTCTTGCAACGTATTATGCGATGCATGCTGTCTTGATGAAAGCAATGTTCGACGTCTTGTAAGGTCCATTGAAGGAATTGAGAATTGCTATAAAGTGCGAACTCACGGTTCACCGGACGATCTGTTTGTGGATATTCACGTGAAAGTGGATTCTGATATCTATGTTATGGAAGCACAGAGAATAGTTGAAAGTATTGAAAAAGAACTTAAAAGAACATTTACAGGGATCTCAGATGTACTTGTACACATCGAGCCTCCTGAGAGGCGATGAAATAATTGAATACTATTTTATTAGGATCATGGTGAAATAATGCAATATAGTCTTGGTATCGATGCAGGTGGAACCTATACTGATGCAATTCTTATAAGTGATCGTGACAGGTCTGTAGTGATGTCCAACAAGGCATTGACCACCTATCCTGATCATATTGAAGGAATACGGAATGCAATTGACGGGATCGATGAAAAATATCTGAAAAATGTAGATGTCATATCGGTTTCAACCACACTTGCAACGAATACTGTGCTGGAAGATACTGGCTATCCTGTGGGTCTTATTCTCATAGGGGATCATTCTCTCAATAAGAATTTCCCGACAAGTGATATCATCTTTGTAGCAGGAGGTCATGATCACATGGGGGATGAATTAAAGCCGCTTGATGTTGATGCTATAAAGAATTTCGTCCTTGGTTCAAAGGGCAGAGTATCTGCTTTTGCGGTATCGTCCCATTTCAGTATAAGGAATCCTGAGCATGAGCTAAAGACAAAACAGCTCATATCAAAGCTTACGGGAATGCCAGTCGTTTGTGGGCACGAGCTAACACAGGATATTGGTGCTTACGAAAGAGCAGTTACAGCATACCTTAATGCACAGCTTTTACCTGTCGGTGAGAATTTCATAGAAGCGATGATCTCTGAGATAAAAAGGCGTGATATGGATGCAAGATTACTTATGCTCAAATGTGACGGTTCTGTCGTTGGTATCAGGGATGCACTTGAAAGACCTATCGAGACGATATTTTCAGGTCCGGCTGCAAGTCTTATTGGCGCTTCTTTTCTTTCAGGTCTTGAAAGTTGCGTTGTGATAGATGTCGGCGGTACAAGTACAGATGTATCAATGCTCTGTGAGGGCGTACCAGATATTAGTGAGTCTGGTGCAGTTGTCGGAAAATGGCAAACGCGTGTAAAAGCGATCCACATGGAAACATCGGCAATGGGGGGTGATAGTCATATATGGACAAGAGATAAGGATCTGGTCATTGGTCCCAGAAGAGTGGAGCCGATCTGTGTTGCAGCGGTCAAATATCCTGGTTTTCCTGAAAAACTTAAGAACATTAAATGGATCGCACGCAGACTTCTGGATGAAAATATACAGCCTACAAAGTTCTTTGTAAGGACCAGGCAGGAACCTATTGAATTGAATGAAAATGAAAAGGTGTTAATATCTGTTATTGGAGATGATCCTGTCTCATTTGAGGACATTTTCATAATGCTTAAAGGACCACCTTCAACTTTTGTCTTAAGCTCTCTGATAAGCAAAAGGCTTGTGCAGGCTATTGGTTTTACCCCTACTGATGTATTGCATGTCCTGGGAGAATATGATCAATGGGATCAAGAAGCTTCAAAGCTGGCTGCCGATGTTCTGGCTAAATTGAACAATATAGGCAAATATGAAATGTGTTCTTTACTCAAAAAACGTTTTGCGAGAAATATGGCATTCGAACTGATGTCGTACCTGTTGCCAGGCGTTGATTCGGAGAGCATCGGTGGTATCGTTGATCACAATTTCAAAGCAAGGTTCGATGTAGAATTGCCAGTAGTGCTTATTGGAGGGCCTGTATCTGCTTATGGGGATGAGATTAGTTCCTTTATCAAAGCGGACATCATAGTTCCTCAACATTCAGATGTAGGGAATGCAGCAGGAGCTTTGTTTGGTAAAGGTGTCAAACGTCTGGAAATAATGATCAAGCCATTATCTCTGAATGATCCGGATAAAGAATTCTTTGTCTATTCACCTGAAAGAAGAGAGAAGTTCAATACTTATGTAGAAGCACTTGAATTTGTTAACGAGCATGGCAGGGCTTTGATCCATTCCTATATGGCAGAGTGTGGGATCATGGAAAACAAAGTAAGCATAAGTGTTACAGAAGAACGCCTCTCACCGGAAGGTTGGCATCATCCTCCGATGGAGACTAAACTTATATTCGTAGGCTTGGGTTTTGTTTAAGGCCTAGTATTTGAATTGTCAGAAGATATATCGAAGATATAAAAAGAAAAGAACGTATCATTTTTGGATCGGATGATGCGTTCATGAAAAAAAAGAGGAGCTAATAAAATGTTAACACTTGTAGTTGGCGGTTTTCTTGGAAGCGGAAAAACTACCACGATAATCAATATGGGGAAGTACCTTGTGGACAAGGGGCACAAAGTTGCTATTATTGTCAACGAGATAGGAGAGATCGGGATCGACGGTGATATCATCAGCAAGTTCGGTTTCGATACAAAAGAGATAACGAACGGTTGCATCTGTTGTTCACTCAAGATGGGACTTCGCTCAACTGTGATAACGTTATATAATTCTTACAATCCGGATGTCCTTATAATAGAACCTACCGGAATTGCATTTCCAAATGTGATCAAAAGAGAGATCGAGCTGATGGACCTTGGAGAAGGTGCGGAAATAGCACCTCTTGTGACCCTTATAGATGGCAGCAGGTTCAAACACTTGTTAAAAGAGATGAGACATTTCTCCACTCGCCAGATAGAGGATGCAGATATCCTTGCCATCAATAAGATCGACCTTATGGACAAGATACAAATATCTATCGTAGAAGAATCTGTACAGCAGCTCAACAGAAAAGCAAAAATAATACGGATCTCTGCAAATAATAGCGATGAAAAGTTCTATAGTTTCATGGACATGATACTTCCTGATGAGCTGCTTAATAGATCTCTTGATGTCAAAGTTCAGGAAACGAAGCCAAAAGAGATGGGAAAAACATCCATTGCCCCTGCAAATGGCATATCCCTTGTCAGCAAGAACGATATGGAGCTTATCAGGAATGAGCAGGAAACAGAAAGCTCCATTGATGCATCAGGTGTTGCAACCTATGCTGCAGAGTATAAGATCAAAGACAGGACAGATATCGATAGGGCAAAGCTGATCGCAAAGGAGCTCATGACGAACATAAAAGCAGAAGTTATGGAACATAGCCCCGAGTTCATTGGCCATATCAAGATGTTCTTGAATTCTGATACAGATACAGTAAAAATGAATGTAACTGCATACTTCGAAGATCCACAATTAGAACTGATCGAAACAGGAAAGAATGAGATCCTTAAGTTAAAGATACTTTCAGCAATCTCGAAGATGGAAAAAAAAGAACTTGTGAAGATCGTCGATACCTTCGCAACAGATGTATTCAAGCGTTATGGAATTGAGATCGAACAGCTTGAAGCACATCATGAGCACAATCCTTGAGACGGTTACTAACAATTTCAGTATGCTCCTAACAAATATTTAATTTTGGAGCAACTCTTTTTTTTGCATAATATGCATAGAATTTGACAAATACATGTAATTTAAAATACAAACAAATGTAACAATATTAAGAAAAAGCCAATAAATATTTCCAACAAACCAAGATTAAAACCGGTGCAATCGATGAAAAATCCTTAATAATGTTCAAATATATTCGGGACTCATATTGTTCTGGATACATATATACAACAATCTACCAATCATATACCCAATCCGGTATGTTGTATTGTTCATCGACCTTAACAACTGATTGATAAAAATAATTTGTTATAGAAAGATGAAAAACAAAGTGAGTATAACTGTAATGGAAGAACGCCTCTCACCGGAAGGTTGGCATCATCCTCCGATGGAGACTAAACTTATATTCGTAGGAGTGGGGTTTGCTTAATATCTGGTACTTGAAATTTCAGAAGATATTTCCTCTATACACCTTAAGTCCCTCATCTGAGACCGTAAGTATGAAGGGATCCATGCTGTGTGCTGAAGCACGCATTTTTCTAGCTTGTATATAACGTTTCGTTGTATTGTCCTTCATGTGAATTCCCAGTTCTATGATACCGTCTGCAAGATAACTTTCAAAGTTATCTGCATAATTCATTCCAAGGGATTCAGTGGTTTCAAGTATCACGAACGTTGTCAGATTTTCACGCCTGAGTGGTTCGAAAAGATGGTAAAGTCTTTTTCTCATCCTTTGAGGTTCAACATCGAGGAGCGAGTAAAGGGCACCAAGGGAGTCCAATGCTACACAAGTAAACTTATCGCCCATCTTCTGCTTATATTGCAGGATATTTGTCTCTATAAGGTTTAGCAGATCGCCTGAAAAATCATCGTATTGAAGTCTATAATCGCTAAAATCAGATATTGATAGATTATCCGAAAGTTCCAGTCCCATACTTTCCATGTTCGCAAGGTGGTTATCTTTGCTTTGCTCAAGGGTAATGTAGGTCCCGAACTCTCCGACATTATTCAGGTATTTTGAAAGGATGGAAAAAGTAATTCCGGATTTAAGAGTTCCAGGTGCACCTGTTATTAAAACCACACTTCCTTTTGGTATATCTGTACTGAATATCTCGTTCAGCCCTTCAATAGTATCAATAAATCTCACAAAATTCCTCCACTTTCTATAATAACGTTGACATAATTAAATTTTATTTATACTATAATGCGATCAATTATCATAAAACATTTTGTTCCTGTCTGGATAAATTTTTGATCTTAAGGATATGTTTTATTGTTTCAATCCCTTTTTCAGTAAGGATATTTTCAGCGTTTATCACTTTACTTTCGAGCATTTGTTTCATTGACATCTCAAGTTCATGAGGTTCAATGTACAGAAGATTGACTATATCCTTTTCTTCCTTAATACCTACGAAAAGGCAATTCAATACTCTTGTATGCAGATTTTCTTTCATATTCAATATTTTTGATAGTGCCAGAAGAACTCTATTATCTTCTGATTCTATCAATATGGTTGCACCTGATAGATTCTGCAAATGGAGTTCCATATCGAAAATATCGATCTTATTTATGCTGATGTTCCTGATCTCAGGGGATAGGACAAAATACCAGAGATCTTCAAGAAAAACAGTCCCTGATACTGATGAATATTCATATTTTTTAGTATATCTCACAATATTGCTCTTTGGTGTGAATGTGTTGGGAATTTCACTTGATGAGAACAAAGATGGCAATGTTAGAGCATTATCGAATGGATTTTCTTCTTTGATATTTTCAAGGTAATAATGGCCCTGTTGTGTTATTTGTGCATTTTCATCCACAAGTTTTCGTATCTTCAGTGTATCAAAAGCACGCTCGAGAACTTCCCCATCAGTTGAAACAAGTGAAATATACCTATTGATGTCCTTTGTTTCT
>NZ_JAGSOI010000018.1:19256-41435 GCF_023684405.1 Methanococcoides seepicolus
TCTTGTAAGAAGACTTAAAAGTCTTGTTTCTTCTTCCTTCAATCCGTCAAAATCCGTATTTGCTCTGAAACCGATCCTTTCAAGCAAATGAGTTCTTATATATTCTATATCTTCAGGATTCCCTGCAAATATCATTGAATAGTTGATATGGGAAGAACCAAAGATTAAATTCTTCTTATAATCGATAGCTATCTCTGCACTATATCCTGTATCTGCTCGTACATTATTTCTTACGGAAGGAGATAGTTCACGGTCCACAGTTTCGATCGATTTGTAAGGGATCATGTTCCAACCGGCACCTGAAGGGAACCAAATATCATTGTCTGTGAAAGCCACAACAGCATTTTTCCATGCCAAGCTATGACTACTCATATTTATCATAATCCGTTGCAGATCGATAACGTATGATAACTTAATTTCCATCTCTCTTCACTCACACATTATAATTGTCTTCCTCTGTAAGCGATCTCATCCACCTCTTCAAAAGATGGTGGTCCTTTGTATCGAAAATTAAAGGATCGATCTGAAGGATCAATCTGGAATCAGATGCCATTATCGAGTCATTGGTCTGTTCCATGAACTTAATAACTGACCTGAGATCATTTTCAAGTATGAGATACTCAAGGCTATCTATCAGTACAATGCCGTCATCTACCTTTTTGATAAAATTATCTATTGTAGGATGAAGTTTGAACTATTCTGCAGGATCTACCGAAGGACATTCTGATCCTTTGGCCTTCGTAAGCCAGACAATGGGCGTTTTTGTAATATTGTACTTGCTCCTTATCTTTGCAGGATTTTCTCTTGTTATGCAAAGTCCAGGTCTTCCTTGCTTGACCATGGTGGCGAATATTTCATAAGAAGTATTCAGATCGCCACTATCCTGTATTAGGTACAACTTGCTTCAAGTTTTGGAGTATCTTTTATTTCTCTATTCTCTTCGATAGAAGGAGCAATCAAAAGTCCGCTTAGTTCGGAAATATCCTGAAGTGTGACAACAAGTCCTTTCTTATTCTCGTTCTCCATTATGACAGAGGTTGCTATGTTAAGATCGATACAGTTCCCATCTTTTTTAGATAGTCCTACAATAAGGTTATCCTGATCAGCAAATTCGAACAATTCATTATTGCAAGTTATTGTGGATATCGAATTATCGATAATCTCATCATTGGCATACCCAAGAAGTTTTGTAGCTTTCTCATTAGCCGTAACGATGTTTTGTTCGCTGTCAAGTACAATTGTTGCAATTGGTGAGATCCTGGTAAGCAGATTAAGGTGTTCATTAGCTTTTTTAAGCTCCTCTTCCACGATCTTACGAGCGGTTATATCCTCTCCTGAACAGAGAATTTCCGCTTTGTTCCCGTCCTTATCCTTCAGTTTGATAGCATTCCATGAAAGCACTTTCTTCTGCCCTGACTTTGCAATAATGCTCATTTCGAACACAGAACATTCTTCTGTTTCCACCTCACCTTGAAAGTCGTTAAAGCGTTTTTTTATGAACTCTCTGTCTTCCACAGGGATAAAATTATCAAAATAGTTTATACCGATCAGTTCCTCATCGGAACATTCGAGTATCGTTTTCCCCTTTTTGTTGATCTCGACAATATTCTGATCCTTGTCGATTATTAGTATCATGACACCTGCAACATCGAGATATTTCTGGGCAGTATCCCTTTCTTTGCGTACCATATCCTGTTGTTGTTTCAGCTTCAACAAAGAATGTACCCTTGTCTTCAGTTCCAGCATATCAACAGGTTTGGAAAGGAACTCATCGGCTCCTGATTCAATACCTTTTATCTTGTCTTCTTTTTCAGATAATGCTGTAACAAGAACTACAGGGATGAATTTCGTGCTGTCATCTTTCTTGAGGATCTCACAGGTTCGGTAGCCGTCCATTTTCGACATTAGGACATCGAGAAGGATCACGTCAGGCTCAAAATCCTTTACTTTTTCAAGGGCTTCAACACCATTAGTAGCCATTGTAAGTTCATAATCACTTGAAAGGTATGCTTCCATTAGCTCAAGGTTCCATGGTTCATCATCGACAACAAGTATCTTTGGAAGCAATTCACTCATATGGTAGACTCCTAAAAAGTAAAGGTATTTCTGATACGATTTTCATCCCTTTGTTTCCCCCTCTTTAATACTGGCCTAAGGAGATTTCATCTTTAAATTGTTATTACTTAAATAAATATGTTACTAGATATAATTGCATATTAAGATAATGTCAATCCTTGCTTAGAAAGATCGTTAGGCCGAAAAGAATAGCTGTCATGAAAAAAATCGTCTTTATCTCTATACTCTTTGCAAGTGCTCCAGCCATCAATGGCATCAGTGCAAGTCCTGCATAGATACAGGTATTATAGACACCCATTGCAATACCCTTTTCTACCTTCATGGAAGCGATAGCAATTGGAAGTCCTACAAGCATCAGACCAGTGCCAGTGCCAATGATGAAAAAACCTAACATCGGGCTATAAATTGTAACTACTATGCCAACGGTTGCCATCAGTATGCCTCTTTTAATGAGCTTTGCATGGCCGGTATCCATATAAGATGCCAGAAGGGATGAGATCATTGTAGATACATAGAGTAGCGAGATCGATATGCCCAGTTCTGTCTTTGAGAGTGTATCGATCCCATATTCGGGATAAAGGGATATAAGAACGCCGCTTGATCCTGCAAGTATGAACGAGATGATCCATATTCCGCGGGTATCCTTTGAGGTGAAAATATGTGACTTTGAGTGTTCTCTTTTACTTACTTTCTTTTGAAGTTCTATTTTTCCCATGGTCCTTGAAGGGACCATAAAAAGGTATATTGCAAAGATCATTGTAAAGAATATCAAAATAGAAAAAAGAATTATCCCGTTCTTAATATTAGTATGAACCAAATAACCAGTCACTGCAACACCGGCAGCTAGTCCGGCATTGATGAGAAAACTGAATTCCCCCATATAACGTGCTCTTTCTGTACAACCTGCCAGTCTTGAATATGCGGCAGGGAAGAATGCACCACATGCAACTCCTTCAATGAAGCGTGCTGATATAAATATCATGAAGTTATCCGTAAAGATCATCCACAGCCCTGATATAAAAGATAGCAAGAGACCAAGACTGATCAATTTCAGATTGTCAGTTCTATCACTTAATATTCCAAATGGAAGCAGAGTACTTAATGCTCCGAGGAAGAACGAAGAATATAGCAAACTTGAGGAATTTATTCCGTAGATCTGTCCAGTGGCAGAAAGTTCTGGTAGAACAGGTATGACAGCATTTGAAAGTCCCATTATAACTAAAGCTGATGAATAGATCAAGAACCTGTCATTGTCCATAATAGCTGATAATATAATGGAAGATAGATACGTCTTTGTATCTGTATATGATAACTTTTAATGCTCCTTAAAAGAGCTTGTTCATAAAGTAGGACAGTTGCAGTAGTGAGAATGAAGTATGAACGAATGTCTGCATTGGACATTAATTTCTCATTGGAGCCCAGATATCGTTAGTGGAGGATCTCATATTTTTTATTGAAAGTATTCTTTTCAACTACAGATACCTTTCCGGACCTATCTTTTATGATGTAATCTCTGGCTTTCCCCTGTAATGTACCTTTAGGAGTTTTCACACTAAAATCGGCAGTCATTCTTAATGCGTGACCGACCGGTGTTTTCTGTATCTCTTCATCGGTTGAAGCTGAATTTGTATGCAGATCTTTCTTTGATCTACTCATATTATCCCTCCCTCATAATTATGGGTCATTCATTGCTTATATATTTGTCCGACATACTTAATTATTTGCGAGTGTGTATAATTTTATAGTTATATTTATTCCATTCCTTCCGTCTAACACCTTTATTTCGGATTATTTCATACTATACTATTTATTCCAGGTTGACAAATGAGGATAGAAAGAATCTGGAAAGAGCATGAACATTACACTTATTGGCATGTCTGGAGCAGGCAAATCCACGATTGGAAAACAGCTTGCAAAAAAACTTGATCACAAGTTCATAGATATTGACGATCTAATACGAGGAAAGATCGGTACGGACCTGCAAACATTCATAGATGCTTACGGTGACGATGAGTTCATTGAACTTGAAGAACAGATCGTTATTGGACTTCATGCATTGGATAACTATGTTATTGCAACCGGCGGTAGCATAGTCTACTCGGAAAAAGCGATGAAACATCTAAAGGAAATTTCCACGATAGTTTATCTGGATGTGTCTTTTAGTCAGATCGCCAGGCGTATCTCTCCTTCCAAAAGAGGACTTGTTGGTTTTAAGGACAAGGGGCTAAAAGATCTGTATCATGAGCGAAAAAAGTTATATGAACGTTATTTAGACGTTCGGATAAAAATAAAGAAAGGGGAGAAAAAAGGGGATATTGTAGAACGCATCATTTTTTCATGTTCTGATAACGTTTCTACTTCTGGAAGTGTCTAAAATATATGCCGGTTTCAAATTTCAATTCGTTAGTGCCTGAATGGGGGCAGGTATCCTTCCACCGCGTGCTATAAACTTTTCTGAACTGAATTCAGAGACTTTCATGACCGGTGCTCTTCCAAGTAATCCTCCGTATTCCACGCTATCTCCTACTTTCTTACCCGGAGCAGGTATTAGGCGTACCGCCGTCGTTTTCTTGTTTATCATTCCAATGGCCATTTCATCGGCAATGATTGCTGAAATGGTTGCTGCAGACGTGTCTCCTGGAATTGCTATCATATCCAGTCCCACGGAACATACGCTGGTCATGGCTTCTAGCTTGTCAAGGCTCAATGCACCCAATTCGACCGCACGTATCATTCCTGCATCTTCGCTGACCGGAATGAAAGCACCACTTAAACCGCCCACATAGGATGAGGCCATTGAACCACCTTTTTTCACAGCATCGTTAAGCAGAGCAAGAGCCGCAGTTGTTCCATGTGTTCCGCAGGCCTCGAGTCCCATGGCTTCAAGGATGGCCGCAACACTATCACCTATTTCCGGGGTAGGTGCAAGGGAAAGGTCGAGAACTCCAAAATCGACATTGAGCCGTCGGGAAACTTCTCTTCCTACCATCTCTCCCATCCTTGTTATCTTAAAAGCGGTTTTCTTGATGGCTTCTGAGATCTCACCAAGGTCCGGGTCTTTCAGTTCGCGTACAGTTGAATTTACGACACCTGGTCCACTGACTCCGACATTAATGACACAATCCGGTTCTCCTATACCATGAAATGCGCCTGCCATGAAGGGATTATCTTCAGGTGCGTTTGCAAAGATAACAAGCTTTGCACATCCGATACCATCAGCATCTTTAGTTGCTTCCGCTGTCTTTTTGACTATATGTCCCATCATTGCCACAGCGTCCATGTTTATCCCTGCCTTTGTAGTTGCGACATTGATGGATGAACATACTTTTTTAGTACTGGCAAGAGCTTGCGGGATCGAATTGATAAGCTTCAGATCACCAGGAGTTATCCCTTTATGTACAAGGGCACTGAAACCTCCTATGAAATCGATACCTACATCTTCAGCAGCTTTGTCAAGGGTCTTTGCTATGGAAACATAGTCCTCAGTGTCACAACTTTCAGCAACGATAGCAATAGGGGTAACAGCAATTCGTTTGTTGGTTATGGGGATGCCGTAAAGGTTCTGAACTTCCTCTGTGGTTCTCACAAGTTCCTTTGCATAACCAGTTATCTTGTTGTAGATATTTTTATTGAGGACATCGATGTCACTATGACAGCAATCACGAAGATTAATTCCCATGGTAACTGTCCTTATATCAAAGTTCTCAGCTTTGATCATGTGGATGGTCTCAAGTATCTCTTCTGGATGAATAAGCATCTTGATCACCTGTTTTATATCCTGTGCATAAAGCGGAAGGCGTCTTCATGCTGTACACGCACTTCAACACCAAGCTCTTCCCCTTTTCCAACCATTGCTTTTTGGAATGCTGCAAGGTCAAAGTTCTCGGAATCCACACCTGCCAGCATGATCATTGTGAACAGGTCTTCCATTATGGTCTGGCTGATATCAACGATATTCACATTAAAATCTGCCATAACTTTTGTAATGCTGGCAACAATGCCTATTTTGTCGATACCGATAACAGTGATTATGAAGCGGGTTGAGGTCATATTTTTATCCTTCTTTCAATGACTTGATAGTTCGTTAGAATGAATGGTTACGTATAAGATGTGATTTATTATAGTTCTTTTCTGTATGAATTGATCAAAAATATATTTAGTTGTAGAGCAGGAAAAGACCTGCAATATAACCGAAATAGACCAGCATGATAACTACACCTTCCCATCTGTCAAGCCGTTTTTTCGTGATCCCGAAAATAATAAGCAAGAGCATGATAACTATCATGAATGGAAAGTCATACATAAGGGATTGGTCAAGGATCGGAATATCTCTTATCTGTGAGGAGAATCCAAGTATGAGTGCAATATCCATTGTGTTTGCACCGAGGATGTTTCCGATGGAAAGGTCCTGGTGCCCTTTAAGGGTTGCAGAAATTGCGGTTATAAGCTCAGGGAGAGATGTTCCAAGTGCTACAAGAGTTAATCCTATTATCATCTCAGGAATACCAAACCAGCGTGCTATCTCGGTGCCTGTGTCCACAAGTATGCGGCTTCCGATGACTACAAGTGTTGCTCCAAGTAAAAAGTAGAAGATATCTGACCGCATTTCGCCTAAAGACAGTTTTTCCCTTTTTTTATCATTCCCATCGAATATTGCGGATTGCAGACGATAGTTATAGTAGAGAAAACCAACGAATATGGTCAGTAGGATAATGCCATCGAAAGAACTTAATGTCTTATCCAATGTCAGTGCTATAAGTGTGAGCGCTGCTATCAGCATGATAGCACCTTTATGAAGGAAAGAGTGCCCATCCACAGGTATTGCCTTTACTGCTATTACCACTCCAAGTGCAAGGCCTATATTGCAGATGGCAGATCCGACCGCATTCCCGATCGTCAGGTCGGTATGACCAAGGTATGCGGCCATTGCAGAAACGGTAAATTCAGGTGCTGTCGTAGCAAAACTGACTATGGTGGCTCCGATTATGATCTTTGGAAGGCCGCTTTTGGCGGAGATGGCCACAGCGGCTTCAATGAACCAGTCCGCACCTTTGGTGATCAGGACAAGGCTTAACAGGAAAAGCAATAGGGTGGATAGCATAATGTTCACCCCTATAGCTTCCCATTAGATTTAAAATGCGTGTATCAGTCTTCTTCGGTGATGACGAGAACAGGTCCGATATTTGCTGCGATAAGCCATCGGGTAATACTTCCAAGGGGTTCGGACCTCAAAGATTCGGAACCCATTATTGTCAGGTTCACATTCTTTTCTTCGGCTATTCTTATGAGGTCCTTGGCAATGTCATCATTGTCAAGTATGATCTTTTCAACCTCTACTCCTGTTTTGTCTGCATTTTCAAGAGCATAGTTCATGTTGGCTTCGATATTCTCCTTTACGATCACCATCATCTTTTCAGCCAGTTCTTTTGGAAAGATGCATTGCAGAGTTTTTTTCCTTTCCACATAGACAATGATCAACTTGCCTGATTCTTTATCCGCGACATGTAGTGCGTGATCGATGACCCTTTTTGAAAGCTGCTTTTCATCAATGGGAACAAGAATGTTCTTATAAGCGATCTCTTCCATGTTCTTTCACCTTTTGATATTATGTCTTTGATCATTTAAGCCATTGTCACTGATACGATTTCCATCGTTCTGTCATTGAAGACCTAATGAAGTCACAGCCAGGACGATCAGTATTCCCAGTCCTACCATTCTCACGGCATGTTTTATGAGACTTTGTTTAGCGAGCTTACCTGAATATACTCCAAGTATTGCAAGAACAGATATGCTGAGTATGATTGCTATCTCAAGTGACAGCGTATCAAATAGTACGAAGGGCATTATTGGTATAAGGGAGCCAATAAGGCTTGATCCGCCGTGTGTAATGGAATCATTCCATATCTTTTTCTTTGTATCACGTTCTAGGGTTGTGGATTCAAGACTTCGTAGAAGGGGTTTTTCCAGTTCTGCAAGATTGCCATACTCGACCGCACTTTCAGCAAGATATGAACCGATACCGTTAGTCAGTGCAAGGGCAACGGCACCACCAAGAGCAGCATTGATAATGATCGATGGATCATCCACAACATGTGATGTTCCTATGACGACACCAAGCACCGCCAGTATTCCATCTATACTCCCTAATATGATGTATCTTCCCTGTTCGTGATCAAGTTTCATTTTCCATAACCTGTGGAGCATTTGAACCTTTTCGAGTAAAAAAATGTTATAATAGTACAAACAATGTTATGCTATTACTAAAACCATTATCCTTTGATCAATTTGCAATAGCAGCGTCTCTTGTCTGGGCAATATGCTTGTGCATGGCAGATTCGATTACATATTCTAATTCTTCATCCATAAAAGGTTTCTGTAAATAACCTACAGGGTTTGCAAATGATGCTCTTGTAGTTGTTTCATTGGATGAGTCCCCTGTTAAGAAAATGATTGGGACTGAGCATCTATCTTCTATCTCTAATGCTGTCTCGATACCATCAAGGTTTCCTTTGATAAAAATATCCATTATAATAAGATCAGGAATATTTTCATTGATCATCAATAATGCTTGCTTCCCTGATACTGCATGTCCTGCTATTTTATATCCCATTTCAAGAAGTTTCAACTTGATCATCATGGCGACTATCATTTCATCTTCGACTATCAGGATGCTCTTTTCTTTCATACTACCACCAGTTGAACAGATTGTAAATTGTAAATTCATTGCAAAAAAGAAAATGATCCGGAGTATCAACTCCGGTTTTAGTAGTTATGACGTACCCCCATACATCAACACTTTAAACGATCATTTATGCCAGACACATGATTTTCCTTCACCCTCATGACTTGACATGATCGTGACTTCCTTCTTTGACTCCCACAACCCATGAACGTTGCAGCTTGCCAGCGCATCTAACTTCATTACAACAGATTTGCTGCCACATTTTCCACAAACATTTACACCACGAATGTTGCATACCTGATAGGCATGGATACCCACAATTTCTTCTGTTGGTTCAACAGTAAATGTTGCTTCAGCTTTCTCATCGGAAGGTGATAGTTCTACCCTGCCGATCTTTATATCCCCGAGCGAGAGTTCGATCCATTCTATATAGTGTTCATCCTGCATAACGTGTGGTAATTCCCCCACTTTTACAGTAACTTCGAATGAACCTTTTGCGGTCATCACTTCATCAGCTTCGATAACAGGTACATGTTTCTGTTCTGTTTCTGTGATGTTTTCCGGGTCTTTAAGTCGGTTGATTACTTGTTCACTCATAAGATCACCCATTACTTCATTATTTTATACGATATTTGAAAATATATAGGTTGCCAGCAAAAATGCTGGCAACAGTTCTCACATGTTCAGAACCTGTAATTCTTGACTGAGTGGTAGAGTACCACACCGAAGAATACAAGGATCACTGCCAGCAATCCAAAATACTGTACTGGATCCCAGACGAATTGCATGGTTCCTGTTCCTTCCCAGCCCACAAGGACCGTTCCCTGAATGATCACCGGGACTACGATACAGATACCTGCCAGTATGAATATGAACAGGATATCGAATATCGTCATGAACATGCTTCTTTCTGTCTTCATTTCGCTTGCCATGTCTTTCCCCCCTTCACTCGTAATACTTAAAGTCGTACATGTGTTCTTTGATGGAGTTGTACACTCTGATACATCCGATGGTCTCGATCCCGAGCAGAAGCAACAGGAACAAGAGGTAAACCGGAAAGAGTGTACGAACTTCAGGCACTGCATCCCATAGAGTTGACATTACTGTGTAAAAGACAAATGTTTCTGAGAAGAACAATAGTCCTAATACAAGAACAATAATGCCTGCATCTTTTTTGAGGTCGTTGTGATATTTTGTTTCATTTACCATTTATCTTCCTCCATTATTTCCTGTGTGCAGGTTCAGGCCATCCAAGGTCTTCTCCCCAGTCGTGTTTTGCGTCTATGCTCCTATATCTCCATGAGAAGTAGAAGTAGGCTATTATGTAGAACAAAAGTCCGAAGATCAGGTTGTAACTGTATCCCCAGTTAAGTGTAGACATGATCACGATCGCCAGGAATATTGTGAAATATGCCAGATAAGGTTGCAGAGGTCCGACAAATGGACGTACTTTTTGTGTGTGTTCCGGGAACATCTTCCTGAAGCGTATCAGGGAGAATGGGATCATCACGTAGCATACCAGACCTGATGTGATGGAGAAAGTAATGACCTGGTCCAGGAAACCACTGTATGCAAAGGCAACAGCAATTGGCATTGTGAAAATGACTGCCCTGTATGGTGTGCTGTATTTTGTGTGTACTGCAGCGAACCAGTTGGTCAGGAAATGATCTCTTGACAGAGCAAACCAGGACCTTGATGAATCACAGACAGTACCGTTGGCACTTGCAAGACAGGTGAATAGAGTACCTACTGCAAGGAATGCAACCAGGAATTTAACACCGCTCTGGTTTGCTGCTTCAAAGAGTGGATATACTGAAACACCGAGTTCTGCGGTTGGAATGAGTCCTGCACAGACATAGAATGTCATACCTGCTCCGAGAAGAAGGGTGATCATACCTGCCTGCTGTCCAAGAGGAATAGCTCTTGTTGGGTGTTTACATTCCTCAGCACACATTGCTGCTCCTTCGATACCAAGGTAGAACCATGGTCCAAACTGCAATGCGGCGAAAACTCCGATAAATCCGTTAGGTATAGCTCCTGAAATAAGGTATTCCGGATGCCATGTTCCGCCAATTCCACCAATATTCATAAAGAAGAATGCTATAATTGCTATCAATGCTGTGAATGTAAGAGCAAAGTTAAGATTCAGTGCTGCTACAACTCCACGATAGTTCATAAATGTCAAGGCCGCGATAACAAGCAAAGTTACCGGGAATGTTTGTATTTCCGGGAAGATCGATTGTGCAATGGATGCTACAACAATAGCGTCCGCAGCTTCCAGGGCAATATATTCCATATAAACAGCAAGACCTACAATGGCCGCCGCACCGGGTCCGACGAATAGTCGTGCCCAATCGTATGGTCCACCGGCAAGTTTCGTGGATGAACCTAGTTCACTGGCACACAGTGAAACCATTACATACATAGTACCTGCAACCAGTAGTGCAAAGAGTGAACCGAGTATACCACCTTTTGCAACTGTGAAGTTCCAACCCATGTATTCGCCGACCAACACGATACCGACACCAAGTGCCCATACATGATATGGACGCAGTGTCTTTACCAGTTCGACTCCATTTGAATTTTCTGACATTTGTTCTCCTCCTGTAGCATTACTTGTTGGATACTTTGCTTGCGTCCAACAACATCCAGCCGATCAAGGCAAAACATATGAGGTAAATTACCCCGTTTATTAAAGTCCACATATCCATTTTGAATGCCCCCTTAGCATCTTGTTTGACTTTTTATTTTGATGTTTATTTGTCTATTTAAATAATGACAAATGGCGTTATAAAAAAAAACCAGCGATCTCTCGCTGGTAAAAACGTCATTGCGAATTTCAGGGTTAGAATGTAAGACCGAAGTCTTCGAGTTTCCTTCTTGCACCCTCGTAGACCTTGACATACTCGTCTGTTGGTGTAACGGTTGCAACGTCATAACAGTCCTGGAATCTCTTACCTTCAGGAGCATTTGCGTAGTTGCCTTCGTAGGAGCTGACGATGTTGTTGATCACAGCGTTCACGGAGTCGATGTCCATACCTGCTGTTGCACGTGCGACTTCTCCCATCATCCTTGCTTCCATACCGGTTGTCTTGTCAGTGATGACACCCTTTGCTGCTGCGACACCTGAGAGGATCTCACGGCCGGATGCTGTGTCATTTACTGACTGTGCTGCTGCTTCGAGGAGGCACATTTCGGTACATGGACCTGCACATGGATAGTACTGGTTACCGGTCATAAGGTCTGTGAATTCACTGAGGGTTGCACATGCCCATCCAGCGATCTGGAGGGTTTCTCTGGTGTTGGTGGATCCCCATCTGATGTGGACAGGACCATCAAGGTGCCAGCTTGCACTGCTCATTACCATGGAGTTAAGGCTGGTTGCAATGTCTACAATGGTTGTTTCCTCAATACCGCCAGCGTATCCGCCGAAGATAGGCATCTGTTCATCCATGATGATGTCGCTGTTACCCTTGTAGTGTGCGATAACTGCGATCGCATCGAGGTCGATCTTAAGCTCGTTGAGCTGTGATACTTCATGGCTGTCACTTGTTACCTGGCCACCGACACAGTCGGAAGCGATATTTCCCTGAGCGGACAGGGAAGTCTCAGGTCCCTAAACAGCCATACCAGGTCTGCCAGCCATTGCTGCTGCGTTCTTGATGAGCCTTGTCTCGGACTTTGCTGCGAGGATCTCGTATGGGCTGCCTGGTATAGGTGGCTTACCACGGATTGTCATCATGACACCGTTAACGATCGTGTCGACTTCCTTCTCGAGTGCATAGCTCATGTGTATTGGCATGAACATATCTTCTGAGATAGGTGAGCCGGTTGGACCGCCCTGTACTATAGGCTTTCTCTTGTCGCCTACTGTCCTCTTCTTCATCTGTACTGAATCTCTGCCGGTACCGAGCTGGAATGCTGGCATTGGGTTGTTGATAGCGTCCCAGATCTCGTCCTCTGTGTATTTGACGATCCTCTTTGTGTCTGTGCAGTAGATACCACAGTCAAGGAGCATTTCGAAACCTGCCTTGAAGAGTCTCTCCATCTGGTCCTTGTCAGTTGGAACGCTCTCGGTGCCAAAGTCAAGGTTGTATTTCTGCTTGAGTTCCATTGACTTCATTGGAATGGTCATCAGATCCCAGTCATCCTGGGTACATTTCTCTCCTTTCTGTGCTCGGTCGTAGAAGTCAAAGCAGGTAACTGATTTTGTAAATGTCATTTTGATCTCTCCTGCTCATGCCATAAGTTCAAGTGCTACTCTTGCTGCTTCTGCTGCATTTTCGGCTGTGCCGTCTGCACCGCATTCATCGATCCATGCATCTGTGACTGGTGCGCCACCGAACATGATCTTAACGGAATCTCTGAGGTTCTCTTCTTCGAGTAACCTTACTACATCTTTCTGGCCAAGCATTGAGGTTGTCATAAGTGCGGAACCGACAAGGAGCATTTTCTTACCCTTGTTCTTTGCAATTGCTTCTACTACATCCTCGTTTGGAATATCTGTTCCAAGGTCAAGGATCTCAAAGCCGTTTGCACCGAGCATTGTTGTAACAAGGCGGTGACCGATATCGTGAATATCTCCTTCCTGTACGAAAGTTACTGCCATGCCTACACCCTCATCTTCGCCTTTCTCTTCTGCGAGAATTGGCTCAAGGATCTCCATTGCAGCCTTCATTGCCTTTGCAGACATCATGATCTGTGGAAGGTAGATAGTTGCTGCTTCGAAGTTGTCGCCTACGATCTTCATTCCTGGTGCAAGTGCTTCGTTGATAATGTCGAAAGCAGTAATTCCTGCATCAAGAGCTTCCTGTGTTATTACAGGGCAGCCGTTGATATCTTGATTCACTATTGCGTTTTTGAGCTTGTCAAAAATTTCTTGATTTCCCATTTTCATCACCTTTATTATATCAATCTTGCAGCCCGCTCGTATTGTTTCAACGCGACCGGTCGTTTGTCCTGCTTAATTGCAAATATTCCTTGATGATACTCGTATATAAACATTTGCAAAATAGAACTTAACTATTTATACTTTTAAATCATTAACGGCTGCCATGGTAAAAACCGAAATGTATCCTATTCAAAAAAAGTTGACTTACGAAGAACTAAATAAAAGAATTAGGTATATCGAGATCCTTATTAAAATACTTGATCGACTATATTTTGTCCGGTACAGGTATAATGGTGATTCTGTCGAAGAAGCTGCAAGGAAGGTCGGGGTGACCAAAAGGGTTGCATACGTATGGCAAAAACGGTGGAATCGTGATGGTTATTCCGGTCTGTTACCGCGTTATGCAGGCGGTCGTCCTTCCAAGTTGACCGATGATCAGAAGAGTGATCTAAAGTTCTATCTAAGGATGCAAGGGAACTGGACGACTGCACGTGTCAGAGAGTTGATCAAAGATAAATTTGGTGTCGAATATTCTCTAAAACAAGTAAGAGTTATTATGAAGGGACTGGATTAAAAGGCTATTTAGTTTGGTTCGAAATGCATATTTCCGGTCATTTTGCGTACTTAATGCAAGGTAATAACTTTATTATTCGAAATGCTTATCTACTAGATGGCGGAAAAGGCAAACCTCTCTATTCTTCCTCATTTTTATTTTCCTTTAAGGTGAATTTTCAACAAATTTTTAGACATTATTTACTAATGCTTTGGATATAATTTATCGAATAAATGTGTTTTATCTACTAAAGTTGGGGCACCTAGGGCACATTTCGTTAAATTTATTTATGGTGCGTCTGTTTGGTATGACAATCTGATCTCTGGTCAGTCCCAATGGCCATATGTTCACTATAATTAGAAGGATCAAAACAATGAAAATGGATGCTAGATGTACATATTGCCTTCTTTCGAGAGTTCACTACGAAGCAAAACTTTCCACAAACGATGATAAACTTATTCACAAGACAATGCTTGCGGGTATCGATGTTCTTAAAGATACTTACGTCCCTGGTGTTCCGGCAGGTGTGGTCTCGACAGCTATCCACAGGAAAGCATATGAAGTGCTCAATGATGATGATCCTTATCTCGATCTTAAGATATTAAGCAATGAGATAGCTGAAAAGGTCTATCCTTATGCTCATTCTCTTGTTCATGAAGGCGAGCCTTCTGACCTGGAGATGTTCAGAAGGGCAGTGCTTGCATCCGTAATAGGCAATTTCTTCGATTTCGGTATAATGGGATTCGATGTGGGGGAGGATGTCTTTGACAGGACCTTTGCAGATATATTCCGTAAAGGACTTGATGTGGATGATACTCCTGAGATGTTCGATCTGCTTGATAATGTCGTCTATGTCGTAGACAACTGCGGGGAGATAATCCTCGATACACTGGTCTTAGATATTATCCGAAAGGTCGGCGGTAAGATCACTCTCGTAGTAAGGGGTGCTCCTATGCTTACAGATGTGACCATGGATGATGTAAGAAAATACGAGCTTGATAAGAAAGTCGACCGGGTCCTGACCACCGGTTGTAATGCAGTAGGTGTAAGTTTTGATGAAGCACCACCGGAGTTCATTGAAGCCCTTGAGGATGCAAGTCTTATCATAAGCAAAGGAATGGCTAACTATGAAACAATGTCCGAAAGGTCATTTGGTCCTATAGCATACCTCCTCCGTACAAAATGTGAAGCGGTTGCCGAGGACATGGGGCTTGAAATGGGTTATTCCGTAGCTCAGCTTGTCAGATGAGCTAAATTGATGTGAAAGTAGTTATCTATTATAAGAACATAGTAAAAGTATTTAGGGCAAGTTTGGTTTGGATAGAATTCCCCTAAAGGGTATTTCATAAAACAGAATGCCATAAAAACAGGTGTATATATGTGCGAACTTAATGTGATCGTAATAAAAGGCGATGAAAAGGAACTGGTGATGGAGTCCGTCACAAAAATGTTGGTCGATGGAGATTCCATCGAACTGACTGGTATATTCGGGGAAAAGACGATAATCTTTGGTACTATAAAAGAGATCGACTTCTCAAAAGGGGAAACTATAATTATTGGAAACTGAATTAACAGGACATACCTATCACAAGTGGTCTACAGGATTACTTCCTGCCATTATGTGATCGTGATTCAGCATTACAGATGTTTATCATTACAATATTTTATACAATACTTATTTGTCAAATCCAGGATGGAAGGTGCATTAAATGACAAAGGTTAAAGTTGCAATAAACGGATATGGAACTATAGGGAAAAGAGTGGCAGATGCTGTAGCACTTCAGGATGATATGGAGATCATCGGTGTTGCAAAGACCCGTCCTAACTTTGAGACCGTAATGGCAAAGGATAAAGGTTTCAATGTCTATACCCTCGCAGACAGGGTAGGAGCTATGGAAATGGAAGGCATCGAGGTTTCCGGCACGGTTGAGGAAATGATCGAAGCAGCAGATGTCGTAGTTGACTGTACTCCAGGAAAGGTCGGTGCTACTAACAAGGACCTTTATGAGAAGGCAGGCATCAAGGCCATTTGGCAGGGTGGTGAAGCCCACACACTTACAGGTTGTTCATTCAATGCCGAGACCAACTATGATGAAGCTCTTGGAAAGGACTTTGTCAGGGTAGTTTCTTGTAATACCACCGGTCTTTGCCGTGTCTTATCACCACTCGATAAGGAATTTGGAATCAAAAAAGCACGCGTGACCCTTCTTAGAAGGGCTGCTGATCCGGGAGATATTAAGACCGGTCCTATCAATGCGATCGTTCCAAACCCCATCAAGCTTCCATCCCACCATGGTCCTGATGTAAAGACGGTCATTCCGAACATCGACATTGCAACTACTGCTGTAAAACTCCCTACAACACTTATGCACCTGCATACTGTCAACCTTGAACTTGAAAAGGAATGCACTGCCGAAGATGTTGAGAGCATTCTTGCAGAACAGAGTCGCGTAAGGTTCGTAGGGCAGGGTATCACATCCACAGCAGAGATAATGGAGCTCGCAAAGGACCTTGGCAGGCCAAGGGGCGACATGTGGGAGAACTGCATCTGGAATGAATCCATAACGATGTATGAGGGAGAACTTTATTTCTTCCAGGCCATCCACCAGGAATCAGATGTAATTCCTGAGAATGTCGATGCCATTCGTGCAATGATGGAACTCGAATCCGATGCGTCAAGGTCCATAGAGATAACAAATAAAACAATGGGCATCTAATACCCTAATTTTCTTTTGACCATGTCGGTATCTCAACAAATGCTGGAATTCTGTGATCTTCTTGCGGAGTCTGCATCAAATGCAATTTCCGATCTTGTGGGCACTGAAGAAGCATTCAGGACTGTATATGTCGGGGCTGATGGAACCGATACTAAACTGATAGATGATGTTTCTGAGAAAGCGATCATTGAAATTTTAAAGGCTGATGGTCGTTCGATCCGTTTATTGAGCGAAGAGCTGGGTGAGGTTGTGTTCGGTGATGATCCGGAGTTCACCATAATACTGGACCCGCTTGACGGAACGTACAATGTTGCCCACGATATCCCAGTTTATGGCATTTCCATTGCTATCGGCGAGCCGGACCTATCTTCCACCTATTTCGGATATGTGAGAAATCTTGCGAACGGAGATACGTTCTATGCGGAATCCGGGAAGGGTGCATATTTCAATGATAAAAGGATCTACCATTCTAAATGTTCTTCATTAAACGAGTTCTGTGTAAGCCTCTATGGTTATCGCAAAAATGTGGAGAGGACGCTATATCTGTGCAAGAAGGTTCGGAGGATCCGGATATTTGGCAGCGTTTCACTGGAATTGTGCTATGTGGCATCCGGAAGACTGGATGCTTTTGTGGATGTCCGTGGTTCTCTTCGTCTTGTTGATGTTGCAGCTGGTAAGTTGATAATAGAAGAATCGGGTGGTATCGTCACTGATGGGGATGGAAATGCTCTCAAATTGAAAGATAGTGTGATAAACCCTGTATATATGATAGCATCGAACGGATGTGCTCATTCAGACATATTAAATCTTGTGAAGAGGTGAACAAATGACCATCAGGAAGATCGGGATCGTGTCAAGATGTGACCACACGGATGCACTTGAGATGGTCAGTAGGATCGTTGATACTTTCAGGTCAAAAGTGGAAATAGCATTATCTCCCAATACAGCCCTCCCTTTAAAGCTTGAAGGCGTGGAGATAATACCTGTTGAGCTGATGAGGCAAAATGGTGTTGAGTTACTTATCTCCGTTGGCGGAGATGGTACTGTTCTTCGAAATATTGCCCGTATGGAGGACCCTCTTCCGATACTTGGAATTAATATGGGTACGGTGGGTTTTCTTGTGGAGGTCAATCCGTCCGAAGCGATAAGTACCATTGAGGAAGTCCTTGAAGGTTTCAAATATTCCGAACGTTCCAGGTTGGCTATTGATCTTAATGGGGAAGCCATTCCTGCTGCGACCAATGAGGTTGTGCTAACGACCGCAAGGCCTGCAAAGATACTGACTTTCAGAATAACCATAGATGATCAAAAAGCAGAAGAGATGCGTGCAGATGGTGTTGTTATCGCAACTCCTACCGGCTCCACTGCTTATGCTATGAGCGCAGGTGGTCCTCTGATTGATCCTGCAGTGAATGCAACATTGATCGTCCCGCTTGCACCATTTAAATTATCAGCAAGGCCCTGGGTTGTTTCTGCAAGCAGTATTATCAAAGTAGAGATGATCGTACCGGAGAAGAAAGCTGCACTTGTTGTCGATGGGCAGTATACGCACACAATTCAGAAAAATGATGTGGTAACATTGACAATGTCAGACATGCCTGCCAGATTTGTGGAGATATCTGCCAGTGGATTCTATGAAAGGGTACAGAACAAGCTTAGATAATTGTATATATTGGAGACAAAACCTACGTATTTATATAGTGTCCTTTCAAACACTCGAACGGGAATCAATATTATGGCAAATACTGATTATTCTAAAAATGAACTAATGAACTTCATTGATCAGAGTCCTCTTGATATCGAGATATGTGATGTTACATTAAGGGATGGCGAACAAACCCCTGGTGTTGCTTTTACAAGAGATGAAAAGATAGACCTTGCCCTTGAACTTGATTCTATCGGCGTTGAGGTCATTGAAGCTGGTTTTCCGGTAGTCTCGACTTCGGAGAAAGATATCGTCAAGGAGATCAGCAATTTGGGTCTTGATGCCAACATCTGCTGCCTTGCACGCTCTGTCATAAATGATGTCGATGCAGCTATCGATTGTGATGTTGATATTGTCAGCATTTTCATTGCTATGTCAGATCTTCATTTAAAGTTCAAATACCACAAAAGCTGTGCTGATGTTTTCAGTTGCGCGATGGGTGCCATCGAACATGCAAAGGACCACGGTCTCAAGGTAAGGTTTGCCGCTGAGGATGCCACAAGGACGAACATTGAGACCCTCAAGAGAGCCTTTCTGGCAGCAGAAGATTATCATGTGGACTATGTGAGCATTGCTGATACCATTGGTATATTGAGCCCTGCTACAACACACTACCTTGTTAGTGAGGTCAAGAAGGTCGTTAATACGCCTATATGTATCCACTGTCACAATGATCTTGGGATGGCTACCGCAAATACGTTGGTTGCTGCTGAGGCTGGTGCAAAGCAATTGCATACAACTATTAATGGCATCGGCGAGCGTGCAGGTAATGCATCTCTTGAGGAACTGCTGGTGGCATTGAGGGTGCAGCATGGTATTGAAACGTATGATACGACCAAATTGAACAGTATTTCCAGGAAACTTGAAAAATATTCAGGTCTTCCCACAGCTGTCAATAAAGCAGTTGTTGGAAAGCATGCGTTCACGCATGAATCTGGTATCCATGTAATGGCAATTCTTGAAGAGCCAAGGACATATGAGCTTTTCTCTCCTGAAATGGTCGGTGGGAAGCGTAACCTCATTGTTGGCAAGCATACTGGCAAAAAAGCTTTGAAAGGCATTGTAAATGACCTTGGCTATGAGCTTGACCAAGACGAGCTATGCGCATTGATATCCAAGGTAAAGAACTGTACTGAGGTCAAAAAAGGTCTTTCGAGAGAAAGGCTCGAAGAAATGATCCGCAATGTGCGTTCACATTAATGTTCAGGCAAGGATCTTACTATCTTAAATAATATTGATATAAAACGAGATCTGCATGTTATCATGCAGAATTCTCAGCTTATTTATGAACGTTTAAAGAAGCTTTTTGTATTCTTTTTTTTTCAGCTACTTCTTCTTCATTATAGTTCATCTGGTTGTTCTCAAGTATGACTACATAATCTGCTGAATTTCTAAGTGCTGTTGAGAATCCGGGTTCTACCCCAAATAATATGGTCTCTTTTCCATGCTCATTGGCTTTGTTCAGAAGAGGTTTAAAATCAGCATCCCTTGTGACAAGCGCGATTGTATCGATTGTTGGATTGTAGACAAGCTCCATTCCTTCTACTGCGAGACGCACATCGACATCACTGGAGCAGATGATGGGTTCGAATCCATTATTCTCAATGGCTTCTACAAGTTTGTCTGATGCATACTGGTTCAGGAATACTCTCCCGATCTTCACGTTGCCGTATTCTTTTAGTACGTCACGTATCTCTTCAAGGTTGACGTTGAATTCCTTGCGTAATACATTCGGACCATCGACCAAAAGACCAATACTCCTTCTGCCGGTTTCCTTCTTTGTACTAAGATATTTTACAATGGAGTTAAATCCGGTTTTAACGTTCTGCATGTTTCCCTCGGCCTTTTCTTAGAATAATGATATGACTACACATTCAATTAATTATATTCTTTCTTCAAATATATAAATACTAATCTAATAGATGCATTCTTAATAATTCTATGTAATCCAATTCAATAATTCTATGGTCAACTCCCCTGAGTCACTTCCTAATGAAGAAATGAATGTATACTATATATATTGTTTCTGCTCACTTTTAAAGGATATCTGCCATAGCGATCCTTTTAGCACGGACCGTTATCGGGGCCTCTGCAAGCAAAAAACAATTATGTATTTTCTTACCCTGTTTTTTCCGTGTGTAACGAACCTCTCCGCCGTAAAGGAGATGGTCATTCAGGATATCTTCAAATTGTATCCTCTCCTCAGGTTTTAGTTCAATAACACTGATCCCATCAAGGAACCAATTATACACCTTAAGGAGGAATACTTCTCTGACCCGTTTGAAATTTTCAGGATCATATTCTGATGCCTTGTCCAGATATATAGTCCTTTTCAGTTCAGGTGCCCATCCTGCGATCTTTTCTTCCATCTCTATGAACTGGATCGGTATCTCTTCCCCGGTTTCAGGTCGAGGGCGGTAATTTGCAAGACGGGACCTTTTATCATTCAGACAGATCACCTTCGAAAACTGTAGTAATTCCGATTGCGCTGTTCAATCGTTTTTTTGAGCCTGTAACCCATGAAAACTCCTACCAGGACTCCACTAAGGTGGGCTGTGTGGGCTACCATATCGTTTGCATTCAACAACATAAAGTCAAGAAGTACGAACAGTACGAGTGCGTATTTTATTTTCATCGGAATGAAATATACGTATACTTCCATCTCAGGTGCTAGTACGGTAAGTGCTGCAAAGACTCCCATGATCGCGCCGCTAGCTCCTACGATCGGGTAACCGGCTGTGCTGGTTATCGAATATCCAAGTGCTGCAACTATTCCTGAGATAAAGTAAACATAGAGGAAAAGGTCCTTTCCGATGCGTTTTTCAAGTTCCCTACCAAAGAAGAACAAAACAAGCATATTGAAGAACAGATGTCCGAAACTGGCATGTAGGAACATGTGTGTGATAAGTGTCCATGGTCTTGAGAGCATCAGGCCCGGAATTAACTGGAACGCCGCTGCGTAGCCCGGTATGGCTTCCAGGAAGAATGAAATTATGCAAATGAAGATAATAGCCATTGAGGGACTTGTCTTTATCGATGAACGTGTTTTGCGGGCAGCGTGTGATGCAGCTCCTTTTGCTGCGGTCTTTGCCGCTTCTTTCATCATGTTCTTCACGAGTTCATCCATGTTAGTATTGGATGTTTGGCCTGAGCTTCTATGGTCACCGCGGTAATTATTATCCGAATATCCCTTATATTGTCCATTCTCCCTGTCAAGTCCTGTACAAGCATGCCTTTCAGGCAGCCGGTGATCGGAGCAATATTGATTTCCGCAAAAGCGGCAGGTATACATCATAGGTTCCTGTTTACCACATATCCAGCATTTATTATCCAAGCTATCCTCCCAAACACTATATTGGAGTGTATTCATTAAGTTAATATCTGCTATCTGATAAAATGATTTCCAATAATTGTTTAATTATACTTCTGAGAATTTCAAATTAGCTCATAATTCCCCCCATTCTAGTTTGATAACACCTTCCTTAAAAAAAACTACCAAACAAATTACTACCTTCAACCTTATTTTGTAACTCAGTAAGCACCAGCAATTGATAT
>NZ_JAGSOI010000019.1 GCF_023684405.1 Methanococcoides seepicolus
CTACATTTGTGCACTTCATGAAGTACAATTTCATCAGGATCATCTACCATTCTGAGCGTGGTTCCAGGATGGCCTTTCTGACCACCTTGTTTCTTTCCACTCTTTTTTCGTCTGCTTTGTGGGTTTGGTTTCTCATGAACAAAAACATCAGTCGAAGGTGGTTTACTACTATTACGACTGTTTTTCTTGAGTTGGTCTTCCAATTTTTTAACTCGTTCTTCGAGTTCTGTTATTCTAGCAGCCTGTAACTCGATGATCTTTTGTTGTTCAGCAATTATGTCGTATAACGTGGTGACAAGAGTAACAACTGCTTCTGGACCTTGTTCATAAACTGCCAGGATTTCTTTGCGTTTCGTAATCAATCACCTCGTGCCTGGTAAAACCAGGTTGAATTTCAGGGAGTGACTAAAATAGAGGCATAGTATATTGTTTTTTGGTAAAATCAATATCAAGCACTGATGGAATTGTGTTGAGTATTCTAAGTTTATATCAAAAACGTGAGGATGGCTGAATAGTTACATTTCTTTTACAACACTTAAAGTAATGATTGATGAAAACTGCCTAAGAATAAAATTTGGTTATGGGATATTTTGGAAGAGGTTTCCGCTTAATGAAATCGTTTCAGCAAGAACTGTAAAAAATCATTGGTATTATGGCTGGGGGATAAGGTTATGGCTATGGCCTAAAATGTTGATTTTCAATGTTTCTGGTCTTGATGCAGTTGAGATCAAGATGAAAAACGGTAAAATATACAGGATAGGTACTGATGAACCCAAACAACTGGAACGTGCAATCTTACAAGCAATTAAATTAAAAATAGTGGAATTCTGAACTCAAGCTTATACAAAATACAAATGCTGCTTATCCGGACAATGCATATCCAATTCAATTTTCATTCTTTGAATTAGGTCACAACAATAAACAGCAACTACACCAAAGTATTCCTTCAGCACCCGACACAGCCCGCATGTCGTGATGCCGTCGTAAATGCGTCCATGTAGTTCCTGTATTGCAGATAATGCTATCTCTTTTTCTGAGTTGTCTCATCCATGTCGATGTTCTCAATCAGATCATCAATTCAATAAAGTTCCTCATTGATCTGTTGCATGTCAAACACAGGAATTTCCACATCAGTATACCATTGTTGCAGGAATGTGAGCATGTGATATTTCATGAAAACACTTGCAGGCAGGGCGATAAATGCAAGCAAAAGAATGAAAAGGATCGTCTGGATCAAAATTAACGGTACAAGGATCATCCATATAATGGCATCTGATCCGGTTAGAAGTGCTGAAAGGGCGAGATAAAGAAGCATGTCTACGAACAAGATGAATAGACCCACTGCAACCATTACTATCAACAAAATAATAGCTACTGCAATTCCAACTACAAGACCAAGCAGGATCCTGCCAAACCAATAAACAACGATTTGCTTCCAGTCTTTCCTGAATTGTCTGAATACATTGGAAAATGCGCGGAAAATACCTGATTCTGTATAAATGGCGACAGGTATTGACAGGTTGATAAATGAACTAATGACCCCGCCAATTATTGCTGTTACCAGAATTATGCCAATTAAAAGAAATATTAAGGAAATAATATTACTCGCTATAACGTCTGCATAATTTTCACCTGAAGCGCCTATCAACGGTAGCACAAAGGGAAGGGCCATAATCGCAATGACGGCAAGCAAAAAAATACCTGTCAATATCCTGAATAAAAACAGTCCCAATCCTTTCCTCAGGTATCTGCGGGAGTATTCCCAGAACCTAACATCATTGCTTACGAGGGATTCAACAAATACAAATTCCATGACACTGGAAACGTAGGAGAAAAACAAGATCAGAATAAATATGAGAACTATTATCCCAATTATCAGTCCCATGCCCGGGTCAGTAGGGATCTGATCAATAAAACCTCTGAAGGTATCGGTGAAGCTGTCAGTTGCACCTGACTCAGGAAGGTTGTAACCATCGGATGAATAATTATTTCCGCCACCATTGAAATTGCTTCCAGCGCCGCCGATAAGCATAACGATGATGACAAGTTTCATCCATTTCCAGAAATCAAAAGGCTCAAAAAGGCATTTTTTTGTTCGTCCAAATGCCTTGTCTAGGGCGTCTACTACATACCATGTCATATAAATAAATAGAGACTGTTATAATAAATAATTTATGATGTATTATTCTACAAAATACAATTGCTATCTGTCGGAACAATACATACCCAGTTCAATTTTCATTTACTCTACATTGTTCTCTTCAAGAATCTGTTTCATTCGACTATGTCACTCATGGTAAAGGGTATGGTCACGAGCTACTGCAATAGGTTGATTCTGGACTAGTCGAACTTGCACGATCTCGTCAGATAATTCAACTTCCGAAGCTGTACCAGTGTCTGCACTGGATACTTCGTTTACTGGCGCATCGGCTGCAACGTCTGTGCATCCAATTGCAGTCATGGATGCTAATATTAGCAAAAGTGCAATTATTTTATAAATTATTTTCATGTTGTACCCCTTTTATTATGATCCGTAATTTGATATGTGGAATGATATACTATAAAATAGAATTGTAACTATATATAAAAATTCGGTTTTGAAATTGTAGTTTAATGATGGAAGATTAGAATGGATGATTTTCTATATTCAATAATCTGCTTCACAGACTGACTAAATACAAGTGTTCACAATCAGGACAGTAAATATCCAATTCTACTTTCATACTTTGGATAAGATTACACCATAGTACATGAAATAGTAAAAGAAATTATTATTTCAGAAAATGTAGTGAAAAAACAATTATAGAAAAGTGTGGACGCTGAGGAAGAGATTCGAACTCTTGCAGCGCGTTAGCACTACCGGTTTTCAAGACCGGCGCCGTAGTCCACTTGGCTACCTCAGCAAATGAATGGTTCCTAAATAGTCTTTTCAGCTATAAGGCTTTTGCTTTGAAATGAATAAAAAAGTTTTAAAGAAAGGATGTGAAGAGGATTACTCTTCACTTTCTGTAACTTCTTCTTCGGTTGCTGTCTCTACAACAGGTTCCGGCATCTGAACTGGGTATGATTCTACATAGCTTACTTTTTCAAGACCAAGGTGCTCTATAAGTTCGCTTGCTACTCTTCCCTTTGCCATTAACCAGCGCTGGTTGAATGAAAGCATTGCAGGGACCTCAATGGATACTTTGTTGTCCTCGATAGCAACCTCTAGGTCAGGAACGCCTGTATAGAGTGCAAGGAGTCCTTTTACTTTCTCTATGGGCTCTTCGATCTTCTCGTCAATGGAGTATTCGTAGTTGATATCCTTTCCTGCGAGAGGGTGGTTGAAATCGACGCGTACTCTGCGGCCGATGACTTTTACAACAGTACCTCTTTTGTTGTCGAGTTCAACGTTCATGCCAGGGTATGCCTTATGGTCCTTGAACTTTGTCAGGGAAATGTTCTCCACAAGTTTTGGGTCATGGTCGCCAAAACCTTTCTCAGGTGTAACAATAACTGTGCCTGAGTAGCCGACCTCTTTACCTGCAAAGTCTTCATCAAGACCTGCAATGGTGTGTCCTGCGCCTACGATAACAACATCTCCACCGTACATGCCGCGTGGGTTGTAGATCTCGTTTGTCTTTGCAAGCTCTTCGTCGGTCGTATCAAAGATCTGGTCTTCACCGAACTTTCCGGTGTATGATACTTTAATGATATCTCCTTTTTCTATTGCCAAGATGATCAACTCGATTGGATTTTATTAATTCAATTAATATCTATAGAGAATTCCTTCTCGGTATACTCTTTTGCCTTTAATAAGGTTTTGGGACAAATAGATCATTATTGGACACTCGGCGTTTTAGCTCGTTAGGCTCCCGTGTTCTCTGTATCAAATAAAAGAAAATCATCTATATATGTCATTAAATTAAACTTTTATTAACATTCAATTTTAATTATCTCTTCTATTTCCACTCTCCTTTCTTTACTCTTTTTTCACTTTCCTATTACTTTTCTTCCTTTCGTCTTTCCTTTTCTTTTTTTGTAAGCTATCATTTTAGCCTTTAATAAAGATCTGAAATAACCGGAAGTAATATATGCACAGTTGATTATTACTCGTTACCAGGCAGAGGTAGTAGATATGGTCAAAAAAACAATACATGAGATCAATGGCAGGATTCGCGACGGTAGTGTCAATGTAGTGACTGCCGAAGAAATGGTGGATATCGTTGGCGAGCTCGGTGCAGAAGGCGCTGCAAAGGAAGTCGATGTCGTAACTACCGGTACTTTCGGAGCCATGTGTTCTTCCGGCGTATGGCTGAATTTTGGTCACTCGGAACCTCCTATCCGAATAAACAAGCTCTGGCTCAACGATGTTGAGGCTTATTCAGGTGTTGCCGCGGTCGATGCATACATAGGGGCCACTCAGGCATCCCGTTCCAAAGGTCTGGAATACGGCGGTGCTCATGTCATAGAAGATCTAATTCGTGGCAGGTCTATCGATGTTCATGGGACTTCCTCTGGAACCGACTGTTACCCACGAAAGGTGATCGATACCACCATTAACATCTATGATCTGAATCAGGCCATCATGCTGAATCCTCGTAATGCATACCAGAAATACAACGCTGCTACTAACAGTACTAATCATACTCTGAACACCTATATGGGTACTCTACTACCGAATCATGGCAATGTGACCTACTCTGGTGCAGGTGTGCTCTCTCCAATGCACAATGATCCGAACTATGAGACCATAGGCACAGGCACGCGTATCTTCCTTGGTGGTGCCCAGGGCTATATCGTAGGCGAAGGCACACAACACTCTCCTGCAGCAGGTTTTGGAACACTCATGCTTAAAGGTGATCTAAAGGAGATGAGCTCGGAATACATTCGTGCTGCCAGTTTTGAAGGATATGGAACTTCCCTTTATGTTGGAATGGGTATTCCAATACCGGTGCTCAATGAGGATATTGCAAAAGCCACTGCTGTAACAGATGACGATATCGTTACAAACCTCCTTGATTATGGTATTCCCAGCAGCAAACGTCCTGCTATCAGGTCTGTCACTTATGGTGAATTGCGTTCCGGTTCGATAGATATCAATGGTAAGGAAGTAACGACCTCATCTCTCTCAAGTTTCAAGAAGTCCCGCCAGATCGCCAATGAACTTAAAGATTGGATAAAAGGCGGTGAGTTCTTTGTCAGCATGCCGGTGGAACGTCTTCCAAGGGTCACTGCATGCAACTCGATGAAACTATCCAGTGTAAATCCTCTTGTGGGGGATATCATGACTTCGGACGTTAGTATCATTCGGGCAGAAGCAAGCTTCAACGATGCTGCAAAAACCATCATGGATAGGCAGTTCAGCCATCTTCCTGTGGTCGATAAGGATAATTCCCTTGTGGGTATCGTGACTGCATGGGACATTTCCAAAGCTGTTGCAAAAGCGGAATATGATCTTGTTAAAGATATCATGACAAAAGATGTGGTGACCACAAGCCCTGATGAAGCAATAGACATTGCGGCTTTCAAACTTGACAGCAACAGTGTTTCTGCACTTCCTGTCATCGATGCAAAGAAACAAGTGGTTGGTATAATCACAAGTGATGATATCAGCAAACTGCTTGCAAGGAGGCAATAAAGATGAAGATAAAGATAAGCATTGAATCTGCCATTGTTACAAAACCGATATTAGCGGAGGCAATTATCGAAACAGGTGCTCTTCTGAACATTTCACAGGCACACTATGACACTACTCATGGTGAGGTTGTAGCTGATATTCCTTCTGAACAGTTCAGGCATATAAGGGATTCTCTTGTGGAGAAAGGTGCCGAAGTCGTAGTTCTTGACACTCCCATCAGCAGGGACGAGGAAGAATGTGTGGAATGCGGTGCATGTGTATCTGTTTGTCCTGTGGGGGTATTTTCCCTTGCTGACGACTGGAGTCTGGAGGTCGATCCTGACAAGTGCATCCAGTGTGGTACCTGTCTGACCATGTGTCCGCACAATGCTCTGGTTCTCGGGCAGTGATAGTTGAACATGAAAGAACATTTCCAGTTAAAGGAAACTATCGTAACGATAGTTGCAGATGATCAGTCCTATATCGAGGTGGCGAAGGATGCCATAGCCGTACACCGGCTGGAGCTTGAGGACTACATCCGCTCTGATCCTTATTTTAAAGTAACTCTTGAACCCTACGAATGTTCAAGTGATGCACCTGAAGTTGTCAAAAGACTCGTTGCTGCCGGCAATTCCGTGGGCATCGGTCCCATGTCCGCAGTTGCGGGTACGATAGCGGCACTTGCAGTTGTATCAATGGTCGATGCCGGTGCGACTTCTGCAATTGTCGATAATGGGGGGGATATTGCGGTTATCAACGACACACCTATAGTTATAGGGATATATGCCGGTCAGTCCTCTATAAGGAACATTGGGTTCACACTCGAGCCTTCTGACCACATTCGTGGTATATGCACATCATCCGGCACAGTTGGTCCCTCTATTAACTTCGGATGTGCAGATGCTGCCGTGGTCTTTTCAGATGATGTCTCTCTGGCGGATTCAGCAGCTACCGAACTGTCCAATGCAACAGGCATAGGGCATGATGGCGTGGAAAGGGCGTTCGATGCTATAAGTTCTATTCCTGGTATCGATGGTGCGGTTGTTATACAGGGTGATCACATGGGTATGTGGGGTACAATTCCGCAGATCACACGTGCTGATGTGCAGTATGAGTGTATCACAAAAGGCTGAATCTAAATAAGATTTTTGAAAAATGTTTGGCAGTACCTTTTGGCCTGCCATTTTAAAAATAATATGTTTAAGCTACTGGGTGCTGGAAAGGTATCTCTTCATAAGGCTGGATCACAACGAATCCTTCTCCTTTGAAAGCCATCTGTATACTTTCACCACTTGAACGTCCGATAAATGATTTTAGTGATATATCTGTTTTGAGGTCAGGGTTAAGGTTGCCAGACCATGCAACTGTGGCGTTAGGATCGGTAAATACCGGTGTGTCCTTTGTAACTCTGAGTGTGACAGGGTCGTAATGTGTGGTTATGGCAACCATTCCGGTACCTTCGAGCTTTACATTAAAAAGTCCGCCTGCCATTATGCCGGTTACCTTTTTCATAAGCTTGATGTCCCATCCTATGCCTTCCTCGAATGCCAGAAGATCGTTACCGTTAACGAATATTGCTTCATTATCAAGGTTAATTATGGATATCTTCTTTCCTGCATCTGCAAGATATACTTTACCTTGTCCTTCTGCTTTTGTGAGGCTGATGCCTTCTCCTGTAACAGCTTTCTTCAAAAGTTTGCCGACCCCGTGTTCCAGTACGCCTTCTCTTGTGAATTTCACATTACCAAGGTATGCTACCATTGAACCCCTTTTGGTCCAGACGCGGCCATTAAGGTTTAGTTCGAGCATCCTGTCGCGCTCAAGTTCGAATAAACCTTCTCCTTTGTCCTTCTGTCCGGTTTCACTTATGAATTCTTCTATTGAATATCTTGGCATTTTATCATGTCCTCTAAAATATAAATTTTAGTTAATTTCTAGTATTCTTCTCTATGTTTAATAAAGTTTCTTGGTACGTATTTACTGATTAATATTATTATATTTCAAGGGCTTATATATCGACAATCCCAGAACTTGAATATGGGGTAATTTGGAAAATCGATTGCAGTACTGTCCAAGTGCTTTGCGACAATTGTCGATAAGCTTATATATTACGATCTATGAATACTATATCTGAAGATAATCTAATGGGGGCAGTTCGGGCGGACGTAGGTCTGTCAGATCTATTTCTATATTGGATGAGATCTGAAAACAAGGGAAGGCGATGATCGATAGAATAATACCGGTTGATCCGGTAGTGTTTGAGGTGTTCGATTCAATTCCAGCCTGATCTAACCATCTGCTTACAACACGGATGGTGCCAGGGAAACCTGGCAAGAGAGTATAAAAATCAATTCATATTAATGTAATTAGGTCAATGCGTAGTAGAGCGCATAATTTGCACTAGAATGCAAATCCAAGAGAGGGGATGAACATGCAGTCTATAGTACAGGAAGCACTAAAACACACAGAGAAAGAGAGGGAGTACAGGCAGTCAGTTACAGAAGACGACAAATTCGAAGGCTTCGGTATGCCTAGGATCACCATCGTTGGTTGCGGTGGTGCAGGGAACAACACTATCAATCGCTTATACAATATCGGCATTGAAGGTGCAGAGACTATTGCTATCAATACTGACAAGCAACATCTGGACCATATTCGTGCTGACAAGAAGATCCTCGTCGGTAAGACTCTCACAAGGGGTCTTGGAGCAGGTGGCTATCCTGAGGTTGGCGCCAAGGCTGCAGAACTCGCACGTGGAACTCTTGAAGAGATATTCAAAGAGAGCGATCTTGTTTTCATCACTGCTGGAATGGGTGGAGGGACCGGTACTGGTGTTGCACCAGTTGTTGCAGAGATCGCAAAGGAGCAGGGAGCTATCGTTGTTGGTATGGTATCCAGTCCTTTCAGGGTAGAGCGTGCACGTACCGTCAAGGCTGAAGAAGGTCTCGATGCATTCCGCAGTGCAGCTGACACAGTGATCGTTCTTGATAATAACAGGCTTCTGGACTATGTTCCAAACCTTCCTATAGAGCAGGCATTCTCTGTAATGGACCAGCTTATCGCTGAGACCGTTAAGGGTATTACTGAAACTATCACTCAGCCATCCCTCATCAATCTTGATTACGCTGATATCAGGGCTATCATGGGCTGTGGCGGCGTTGCGGTCATGCTCGTTGGTGACAGCAAGAACCAGGACAAGAGCACTGATGTTGTTCGCACAGCACTTAACCACCCACTTCTCGATGTTGATTACAGAGGCGCTACAGGAAGTCTTGTGCACATCACAGGTGGTCCTGACCTCAGCCTGAAGGAAGCAGAAGAGATCGCAGCATCCCTTACATATGAACTTTCACCAGATGCAAACGTTATCTGGGGAGCACGTATAAGGGACGACTATGAAGGAAAGGTGCGTGTCATGGCTATTATGACAGGTGTTCAGTCCCCACAGGTGCTAGGTTCACAGTCCCAGGGCGGTATGGTCGAGAACGTTGTCATGAACACAAGTTCACACTCAAAGCCAAACTTTACTCGTGCAGAGCGAGGTCGCCGCACAGTTGTCGAGCCTATGGGTTCAAAGGCATCCTTTGGCGGTTCAATTATAGATATAATACAGTAATGTCATGCGTTGGTCGGAATAGATATTTCCGATCAACATGTACTTTTTTAATCTTCAGTCAAGTTCTATGGATATTCTTTTTTACGATGCCGGGAATCTAAATCCATGAAAGTTCTGATCGCGACGGGCAGACTTGCGGAAAGGACCGTAAGGCATTCAGTAGGTGATAATGCTGATGTTCTAGTACTCGATGTTGACGTTGCCGCATTTATAACTCCTCATAGATTGCTGCCTGCTATTAAAGAGCAAAATGGGATATATGATGTTATATTAGTCCCCGGGCTTGCATCCGGTGATTTTTCCATGGTGGCAAAAGAGCTTGGATGCAAGGTATTTCTTGGTCCCAAACATGCTTATGATCTTGGTAGTGTGCTCAAGCTCGCTGATGGTATGGATCTCTCACTTGAGGTGCCTGCATGTGAACTTCTTTCTGATATCTGGAGGGAACTTGCTCTTGAAACACTTGTGGAACTGGAAAACAATGCAGATATGCTTGCAATGATCGGTGACGTGAAGCTTGGTGGCGGCTCTCGAATGAAGGTCATGGCAGAGATTGTTGATGCAACTGGGCTCGAGGAAGATGCTTTATCTTTAAAAGTTATTGAATTTATCAGAAAGGGTGCGGATATCATTGACCTGGGAGCTTCGCTGACGTCATCTGTCGAAGATGTCAGGAAAGCAGTCCGTGTAGCCCGTAAGGTCTCAACGGTTCCTGTTAGCATTGATACTTTGGAATCCGGTCTACTAAAAGCTGCGATGGACGAGGGTGTCGACCTGGTGCTTAGTCTTAATTCCAGCAATATCGATATTGTAGGGAAGGATGTGGCGGAAGCAGGAGTCACTGCGGTGGTAATTCCTGATGCCGGAAACAGCTTTGAAAGCCTTGTGCATAACATCCAGGCAGCAAGGGATGCTGGCATTGAGAGTATAATTGCCGACCCCGTGCTTGATCCCATCGGACATGGGTTCGTCGATTCGATCGTCAGGTATGCACGTTTTCATGAGGAGTATCCGGAGATTCCTGTCTTCTTCGGTGCGGGCAATGTGACCGAACTCATAGATGCCGATTCTGTTGGTGTGAATGCCACTCTTTGCGGACTTGCAGCAGATGTTGGTTCCTGCATCTTGTTCACACCGGAGTTTAGTGAGAAGACGAGAGGTTCTATTGCTGAGCTTAATACGGGTGCCAGGATGATGGCACTTGCTTTGACGAGGAACAGTTCTCCGAAGGACCTTGGGCTTGACCTTTTGGTGCTTAAGGAGAAAAGGCGGCGGCCGGATGTTGCTATTCCTGAGGACTCTCTTCCTGCTAAAAGGTTTGCAGGTTGGGAACTTGATCCGCTCGGGCCGTTCCGTATTGGGACAGTTTCCGATGAGTGCGGCGGTATGATCGTTGCACAGCATGAGGATGCGTCCATCACGGGCAGAACTGCAAAGGAAGTCATCGAGACGATAATTAAAATGGGTCTTATATCAAAGCTCGACCATGCGGGTTATCTTGGATGTGAAATTCAAAAGGCTGAAATAGCCTTACGCCTTGGTAGGAGTTATTCACAGGACGATGATTTTTGATCTTTAGGTGTTATGATGAAATTGCAAAATTATGATAAGGAACTGATCGTTGAGATTATGGCTGCAAGCTATTTTGCTCAACAGGGCTGGAAATGGATCAACCTGAAACGCGATGCTGGCAAGCTATACAAGATATATGATGAGCTTGTTGACCAGTACAATGCATATCCCTATATGAGCAAAGACTGGTATGTGGAGAACTCAGCTTCAAAAAGTATCCACATGTGCAGTAAATGGGAGGAGCTTAAAACGCTTGTGGATTTCCTCAAAGCTCATTCCGATGATCTTGATTTCCTTGTGAACAACAATAGTAAAAAGATGTTCTGCATAAAAACCACAGATGGCGATATCACTGATTCTCAGAGACGTGCCATTGCAGAGGCAAGGGATCTGAGATGTAATGTCTTTGTCTTCAAAGCTGAGGTTCCTGATGAGATGGACTTTGAAATATTGCAGGTAGGTGGCGGTTACTGATCTCACCTCCTTCTCCTATTTTCATTGGTAACCAAAATGTTTATATTCGAGTTATGCCTATTTAGATTTGCTTCAAAGTATAACTTTCTACTTCAAACGTAAGGCATTAAATAGTATTTACTCATGTATTTGCTGATTTTTTCCATTATGTTCCGGTTTAGTTAGTTCTTTTTAGCATCAATAAAAGGACGTGAAAAGTTTGTTTAATAACATGGAATCCACTGCACCAGTAGAAGCTGGCGAGACTTACGAAGTGACAATTGAAGATATCGCAAGGGAAGGAGACGGCATCGCAAGAGTAAGCGGTTTTGTAGTCTTTGTACCTAACACCTCCGTCGGTGACGAAGTTACCATCAAGGTAACAAAAGTAATGCGCAAGTTCGCATTCGGCGAAGTCGCTGAGTAATTTCTCAGTGTTCATATCTGGTGTGAAAGAAAGAGTGATCTTTCTTCATACCATTTACTGACATTCTTTTGATTCTCTTGTAGTTTTGTTCTAATTTTCTTCTTATATCATCTTGTTTCGTTGATCTTACGCTTATCTATTCTAATTGTTCCCTTATATTTCCTGCTGAAACACATTTATAATATATCGCTACTATAGAACACATTCTCATGATGCCTGAAGAATTATATGATATTATTGTTGTCGGGGCAGGACCTGCAGGTTCAACTGCTGCAGCTTATGCTGCACAGGTAGGTGCATCCGTACTCCTCATTGAAAAGAAAAAGGACCTGGGCGTACCACTTCAATGTGGAGGCTTCCTACCACATCTTGATACTTTGCAGGAGCTTGTGCCAAATGCACAACTTCCCTATATGCTTGAGGAGATTCCTGCGGAGTGCATTCACACTACAAGCAGTGTACAGCGTTTCATCGCTCCGAATGGATATTCCAAGGAATTTGAAGTGGATGCTGATGCCATCGACAGACGCAGGTTCGACAAATATCTTGCAAAAGAGGCAGGACGCTGCGGTGTGGATATGATGGTAGGCACAAATATTCTTGAGGTCAATGGTACTTCCGTTAATGTGGATGGTGTTTTTGGAGCACACACAATTGGTGCTAAAGTGCTTATTGGGGCAGACGGTCCAAATTCCATTGTCGGCAGGGCAAAGGGTCTGGTAAGGGATCCCGATCCCATGGGTACCGGTACTGCTTTCGAGTATGAGATCAGTGGTGTGGATATTGACCGCGAAGCCGTTGAGATGTATTTTGGAAAGGATTACGTGCCCGGTGGTTATGCGTGGATAATCTCCCAGGGTGGGGATACTGCGAATATCGGTGTCGGTATAAGGGAAGTATTGTTCAGGAACGGGTTGTCTGCAAGGGATTATCTTGAAAGGTTCATGTATGAGCATCCTATAGCAAGTCCGAAACTTGCCGGTGCTTCCATTGTTTCAGTCGTATCCGGTCTTGTGCCGGTAGGTGGTGCACCCAAAGTAACTGCCACGAAGGATGCTCTTGTGGCCGGGGATGCAGCAGGTCACATAATAGCCACCAACGGTGGCGGTATCTCCACTGCAATGGTCGGGGGTAAGATCGCAGGACAGACTGCAGCTGAATTCCTCGATGGTAAATGTGCTTTACAGGATTATGATGAGCGCTGGAGGCGGGAGATGGGGCTTGAGATAAAAACGGCGGTCTATGTGCGAAAGCTTATGGATAATCTCATGCGCTCTGATTCCATGATGTCGACTGCCATCAGGATGATCGCCCCTGAGCAGATGAAGGCATTGCAGTGTGGGCAGTTGCCGGATGCTGTGCGTAAAGGCCTCATCAAGATGAACTTTGGGATAAAATGAATTTCCTTTTTGCCTATGGCACTTTGAAAAAAGGACATAAGAGCCATCATCTTCTTGATGGAGCATCATTTGTTTCGGAAAATTGTACTGAAGATAAATTTCAGATGCTCGATATGGGTGATTTCCCCGCAGTCGTGAAAGAGAATCCTGTGTCGAGTATCGTTGGTGAGTTGTTCAGTGTCGATGATCGTACATTGTCCGCTATAGATGGATTTGAGGGGAACTGGTTTTGCAGGGGGGAAGTCCTCCTTAAAGACAGTTCTGTTGCATGGATGTATTTTCTATCGGACGATGTGTCCTATGGAGGACGTTCATCTATCGTTTCGGGAATATGGCTAAAGGATGAAGGAGATATTTACGAATGATCGAAGAAGAATTCAATGGGGATATTGCAGGTGTCGGAACTTTCTGTTACGAGGGGCATGACAATCTTTATCTTAACATTACTAACAGATGCAGTGCAAACTGTATCTTTTGTATTCGTGATATCTCTGATGGCATTTATGGATATGACCTTCGCCTTAAGAAAGAACCATCCATTGATGCGATCCTGGATAAGCTAGGCTCCATTGACCTTGAAAAATACCGTGAGGTCGTTTTCACTGGCTTTGGTGAACCTACTATAAGGTTCGATGTTGTGCTTGAAGTGACTAGCTGGTTAAAAGAACGTGGGATGAAGGTGCGGATCGATACCAACGGACATGCTCAATTGCTTCATCCTGAAAGAAATGTTATCTCTGAGCTTAAGGAAGCTGGTCTTGATGAAGTTTCAGTAAGCCTTAATGCCGAATCGAAAGAAAGATATGACGAACTATGCCAGCCTGCTTTTGAAAATGCCTATGAGGCAATGCTCGAGTTCACAAAAGAAGCAGTAAATGCCGGAATAGAGGCTCGTATGACCGTGGTGGGTTTCAACGATGTCGATATTCTGAAATGTGAAAAGATAGCACATGATATAGGTGCTGCTTTTCACGTAAGATGATATCTTAGTCCAATTTCAGATATACTTGAAAAGGTCATCCCTTTTTTCTTCGTGGAGACGTTTTCTAAGAAGGCCTTTAAGGCTTTTTATATCTCCCTTTTTAGCACTGGTGGGTGCAACGATATAGTTCCACTGTTTCCATGGTGCTGACAAACCGAACTTTTCAACGATTGCATCAAGCCTTTCATCATGCTCCACATCCTTTATACGATCCATCTTATTGACGGCTATGATGGTGTCGAATCCAAGCTCATTGAAAAAGTCGAATATCTCAATGTCGATAGGTATTTCATTCCGGCTTTCCCAGCGTTCAACTACATCGACGAATGAAACGGGATCAGCAACAATTACTGCGATCTTTATCCTGTCAGCATTTTTCTCTATGTAGCGGACGATCTGGTCTTTAACAATGTCCTGCTTCCTGTCCTTTACGCCGCTCATGAACCCAAAACCGGGCAGGTCTGTTATCAGCATATCGGAAAGAAGGACCTGTGTCGGTTTTAGTGTAACTCCAGGGCGTTTTCCCACCTTTACTTGCTTGCCGGTGAGCTCTCTTATTATGGAAGATTTACCAACGTTCGATCTTCCTGAGATGATTATCTCAAATTTGACTTTATCTAGATTCTGATCATATTTCATGTCATGCTCCCGCTGTCCAAACTCCTGAAAGGGCTATATAGGTTTCGTTCAGTGAATTCCAATATCTATCAGAAAGAAAGGGCTTCGTCGATTACTACCCCGGTGGGGGGCGGTATGTCATTACCGGTTACCAATTCCGGAGGAGGTATGTTCAACCTTCCATCAATTATCTTGTTGCTATGTATATCATTATTATTCATAGGGAGCAGAACATTCCATTCCTCTGAACTTTCTGAAAGGACTGTGGGCATAACATGGTCTGTATCAATATCAAATGGTTTTGCTTTTGAAAAATCATGTGCTGCTATCAATGATCCATTCACATCGATACTGTCGCCTCAGTAGAGCATATGGCCGACTGTCCTTCCCAGTTCCTATTTTCGTCTGCAGCTATGGATGTATTCGCGAAGGCCAAAATGAAGGTGGATATTATTATGCAGATGTAGTTTCTCATTATATGACCCTTTTAATTTCTCCTTCTTAGCAGGTATACGCCTGCAATTGCGACAATTGCGAACAGGGATCCGAATCCCGGTTGGACCTTCTCTTCATTTTCGTCGGCGGTCTGGGCATTTTCATTATTATTTCCGGAAGTTATTCCTGGAGTCTCAAGGCCGGATTCTGCGTCTGAGGTATCCTCATTATCCCCAGTTTCGGGAGGTATCTCTACTGTTATAACAGGCATGTTGGATATTTTCTCACCTTTGAAATCTTCCATATCAATAAATGATGCAGCGGCAGGAGGAAGCTTAAAAGTACCGGGTTCATCCATCCTCGATATGTATGTATAACTACTGGATTGGCCTGCAGTAAGGACTTCATCGAGAGATGTATCCCCACTGATGAATGTTGCACCTTCCGGGAACTGGGTCGAAGTGACCCTTGTACTGGCATCCCTGTTACCTTTGTTCTTCGCTGTAACCGTGACTTTCACTTCTTCCCCGGGTCGTATGTTTGATCTGTCCAATGTCTGTGCCAGTACAATCTCAGGACCGTTGATCGTTAACGTCGGCTGATCTGATTCGAAGGTGTATTCTTTATCATTGGAAGCTATAAATGATGCTGTTGATTCAGGAGCAGTAAAAGTACCTGCCTGAATTGGCTTTAATGAATATGCAAACATTTCTTTTGTTTCGCCCGGTGCGAGTGAAATTGTTTTTTCAAGGGTTACACTGTCCCTTAATTCAACACCTTCAACAATAGAATTTCTGATAGTGACTGAATTTATATCGCATATTCCCGAATTGCGGACCGATACAAGAACGTGTGCAGTTTCATCCATGTAGATCTCTTTTGTCATGGATTTGGTTAGTATGAGTTCGACCTTTGGTTCAATTGTAATGCTCTTCGATTCGCTGTTCTCATACAGATCGTTGTTGATGTCTTTGGCTTTAACTATAGCTTTCAGGTCCATCGTTGTTTCTTCCCAGGGCTGAGGTACTTTGAACCTGACGGTCATGGGTTCGGAAACCTCGCCCGATTTAAGAGTGTTAGTCTCAGATTTGAGCTTCCCGTCTGCTAATTCCATCCCGCCCGACTCGATAACAAGTTCAATATCCTTACCTTCAGCATCTCCAGTATTCGTAATGGAATACGTTGCAGTTATCTCCTGTGGTGAACTCATGGTCTTCGGGTCGTATTCCTCCTTATCCGTTGTTATTGTGATATCAAATGCTGGATGGCCCCTTCCGTAGATTTGTATTCCTGCTGTAGGTTTTTCCATATTGCCGGTCCATTCATCGATGTTCAATGTTACTGTATTCACATAGACCTTTATGTCTTGTCCATATTCCTCATCCCTGAATTCAAAGCTCTGGCCTACCCGCAAGAAACTGAAATCTTTAATTTCGTTGTTTCTTGTTAGTGAAATATGTACATATCCATCTTTGGTGAAATCTTCTGCTTTTATTATGTAGTTATTACTATCTCCTCCATAAGTCATTGTATCTCCCCAGTTTAATGTAGAAGAGGTCGTTGATTTCCATTCAACATCGTCTATTGTGTATGCAGATGCAGTAAATGGGAGCAAGCAAAGGAATATCAATAGTGCAGAGAGCATTAGTAAAGATATTGATTGTAGAGATACAGCTTTCCAGAGCATAGGACACCTTCATTGAATTGTTGATATTGATCAGGGTTTATTTATGATCTGATCATATGACCTCTGATCAACTTTTAAAATGATCGAATATATTTATGTATTTATTGATTGGTAATATATATTATTATATTTTATTTAACTTTATAGTTTAAAGTTATTATAAAACCATAACTTTATAATATAATCATTTTTAGGATGTAGATGTTTTTCCTCATTCGATTAAAACATGTTTCGTTACACTATAAAGGTCATAAAAGCAATAAGAAACATTTATTTGATAATCAAAAAAAAATTAATAATCTTCAGGTAGCATGATTGTGTATTTACCAAGCTCATTTAATGATATGAATATCTGCTGTTTCTTCCCACTGGGCAACTCGACCTTACCTGAATAAAAAGATTCAGCTTTATCCTTGAACCCATTAGATGCATTCCGTACAATACTATTAGCCTGATTCAATAGGTCTAACAGATTAGGCACATTAATCCCATCATCCTGCAAATATCCTTGAGCCATTAAGTTAGTTGTAATGAACCTAAAGATTCCTTTCTCCCATTCAGGATTGACTTGTAAGATATCGAAAAGAATACCATCTTCAACAGCTTGTTCCGACGTGTAAGTATAGACAACTTCACCAAAAATATCATCCATGCTATCACATCTCTCTATGGATTGCTACAACAAAGGTTGATCTGTCAGGTGCAATAACAACAAAGCCAGTATCATTAGAAATCGTTCCTGCAATGACGCCTATACGATTAGCATCAGACAGCACTCCTGCTTCTTCAAGTGTCAGTACTTCATAGGATTGGATTTCCCCTTCCCAATCATTTTCATCTTCCCATGTTCTATATTAGATTGAGTGGTCATAGTTCATAACGAAAACAATTTAATCGGCACATTCCTCATGCCATCATTGAAAAATTGATTACGCTGTTTTAGAAAAGAGATGTATGTAATGATATTGGTAGATGGGAGCACGATTGGTGTGTGGGGGTATGAGGGTTTTGAATCTTACCCCTCGCAGAACAAACTGGGATATAGGTAAGTCGTAAATACGGAACTCTTATAAATAATTGATAAGACTGAAATGTTTAAAGTTATTTTCGTTACAATTTAAAGATTGAGTGCTATTCAAAAAAAAGTGTTTTTCATCTTCATACCATTAATGACTTTAGAAGATGGAACTATAAGTTAATGTAATGTTTACAGCGGGAAATTAAAATTATTTTTGTATTTTTTGTAGCAATTGTAACATGTCGGTTTTATCTATGAAGATTCAGTTGGTTTACCACAAATATGGCAATATTTTTCTTTGTATATTCCTCAATCTATAAACCCATCGGTTAACTTATATACTAACTGTTAAGGTATGTTGGACCGTACTAAACAAAAGGGTCGAATCTCTCCCCCGCATAGAAAGTTGCTTAAAGCTGGTCTGAATCGGGCTAAGAGAAGCGGGAAGGATTTTGAGAAAGAAGGAAGCGATCCTCTATTTTTTATTGGGATGAAGGATCTAGGGATGTATTGGGGACGGCTGATGGAAGAAAGTGGAGACAAGAAAGGTGGTAAGAACTAGATGTGGGAGTCTGCAACGAGGCATGGCTGAATGAACGTGAATGTGGTTGATGATTGTTAAAATGAATATATGAATTTTGGAAAGGTGAAAAAGATGTCTGTTGAGAACGAATTTCGAGAATATAAAGAAGATGTAATGAAACTTTTGGACTATTTTGAATGTCCAGAGGGATGTGAGAAGTGTAAAAATATGAGAGAGAAGAACGGTGTCACGGTGGGCATGTTCCCATTCTGGATTCAGAATAAAGAGTATTCTGATAAAATAGCAATTGCTCCTTGTGATAAGGGTGTGGAAATTGCGAAGGCTCTTGCAGAACAGAAGAAATCATTGTTTGCTCATATTGTTGATGTTGGACAAATGGATGAGCAAGAGGCTGTGGAATTGTATGCGTCTTTCCTTGGCAATGTTGAATTGTTGGAGGAACAAAGTAAGACATTTACTGGAACAGAAGAAGGCTGTGGCAATTTGATAGTTGATATAAAGGATGTCTTTCTGCTTTTGTCATATATGAGTTATGATGAGGACAATCCAGAAGAATCCCATAAATATTTTAATAAGGGTTTAGGCTTGAACTAAGCCTCGCATAGAAAGTTGGGGATATAGGTAACTAGAAAAAACGGAATTGTATGTTTAAATTTTGAATGTATTTGTCAAATTTTAGGGAAATCGTAATAAATTTATTATCAAAATTGACAGGAAACTATTTTGTTAATCAATTTGTACGAGCTCGTACAATGTTCCCTCTACTTTTTGATAATTAAAGGGTCTAGTAGTCTTTCCACTGTTAACATTATTGCCATAAATTTTCTCAGAACAACCATAATTTATTATTAGTGAAAAATTATCAATTTCTGACAAACTTTCATTAGGCATTAATTTATGGAGAAAAGATTAAATATTTGAAAAAACTTTACATCTCTGTAAAACTTAATCTGATTCTAATAAATGTGATCATTGAATCATCGTATCCTAGAAAAGAGGGGATAATAATGGATATTTCAATCCGTCCGGAAAATGAGAATGACTTTAAAATTGTGGAAAATATGATAAGAGAAGCATTCTGGGATCTGTATAAACCAGGATGTGTAGAACACCTTATTGTTCACAATATGAGGGAATCATCTGATTTTGTAAGGGGATTGGATTATGTTGCATGTGATGGGAACCTGATTGTAGGCAATATTATCTATTCAAAAGCAAAAGTGATCAATGATAAGAACGAAGAATTTGAAGTTCTGTGTATGGGTCCACTCGGGGTATTGCCTTCATATCAAAAAAAAGGGATTGGATCCTTATTAATGAACTATTCTATCGAAAAAGCAAGGCAATCAGGATATAAGGCAATAATTATTTTTGGTGATTCGGAATACTACAAAAGGTTCGGTTTCATAAATAACAGCGAATATGACATTCAGACTTCTTCCGGTGAAAACTTCGATGCTTTCATGGCATTAGAACTCTACAACGGGAGTCTAAGACAGGTATCTGGTAAATTTTTCGCATCAGATTCTTTTGAGACCACTGAAGAAGAACTTGAGATTTTCGAAAAGGAGTTCCCTCATAAAGAAAAACATGTTACGGAAACTCAATTTGTTAATTGATGAACATTTCTTTCTTCAAACACTGTCCCATATCTCCAACCGTTCCTTTACATGAGCATTAAGAGTGAATGGCTTATCACTCTTGGCATTCTGCTTCATGTAATGCAAAGTACCTTTGGAGAATCCCATCTTCTTCCATTCGGTGTGGGACATGGCAATGATCTTCGTCCTCCTGTCAACAATTTCTTGTAGTGGCAATCACTAAAATTAATCTAAAGAACAGCATGTACATCTGATAGTGTTAAAGACGGACATTTGTAGATAATAACCGTTCTCAATAATAATATCGAAGTGAGCGATATGTCAGGAAGACTACCGGATTCGGATGACTCAGGTCTTATGAGGTGGATGAGGTCGGAGGTCGGCAAAATCAATAAGGAGATTGTTGCTGAGAGGAAACCCCTTTCTCAGTTGCTTGGGGAGGATATGCCATTTTCTAAGACAAAAAGCGGTAATGAGCACTTATTCGATAAAGGGATACTAAATGTGTTTGAAGAGGGTCTTCCGGAAGAACTCCATGGAAGGATCAGGCTTCCAATTTTGTTCTTCCTTGATCACCGTGTGGAGGATAGTTGTTTTCTCAATGATGAAAATGCTGTTAAAGCTCTCCAGATAATGGGGGAGATCAGCAGATCCCGCAGCCTTAATGAAGGCAAATTATGGGTAGGAAAAAGTATTGCTTATTCCATCATGAGAAAATATCCGACTGCAATACAGATAGTGATGGGATGAATCGTTCTTTCTTCATTTCCCTTATTTTTCCTCGTCCATAGAGCGATAGGTACAAGTGATCTATATGAGGTGCAGGATAGTACCTTAAGGTCAATACTGCACGTAATTGGAATGGGGTAAAAACTACAAATTATGCATCCGATCTAAAGATCTTCTCCTTTGTATTTTACGTAGGTCCAGTTCTCGACTCATATCATGCAAAGCTTTCAACTTTCAAAAATTTCACGATAGTGAATAGCTATATAAGATACGACAAACTATAAGTCATTGTGAAGTGTCCGAAGGTATTATCATGAAAATGGAAACTCCTTGTCAGGCAGTAGTATGGGATGTCCTTCCTGCGATACGTGCAGCGCTTGCGGTTGAGCTTGTGAACAATGGAATTGCTCAAAAGGAAGTTGCAAGGCTCTTTGGTATGGCGCCTTCCGCTGTTTCTCAGTACCTGACCAAAAAAAGAGGTTATCGTATCGAATTCGATGATGATATACAAGAGGAGATATCCCGTCTGGCGGTTGAGATCCAGGAAGGTAAGATCGATAACGTTTCTGCAAAGATATGTGATATATGCAGAAATTTGAGGACCGGGGAAGATGCCTGTCCTGTGGGACCTACTGAATTATAAATATCTCGCATTTTATGATATATTGTTGATCCAAGGCCAGCTTTTGCTTTAATCATTTTGTCCTACTATTTTACTTGGATTATATTCCTTTTTTATTGATCTTTTTGCTATCAAGCGCAATGGCTAAATAAGATATCAAGAGTTCACTATCGTGAAGTCACGATTGTGTATTTAATAATTTGGTTGGATTGCATGGTTGCCATGTGTTCGACTGCAGCTCGATGCACATTCTGGCCTTCGATCTGATAAGAACAAGAAAATTCCCTGTAAAATTTGCAGTTCATCCCTTAAAAGGTGTATATTATGAATCAATTCGCACAAGCAACTGAAAAAGATATTACGCGTTCGATAGTTGAAGAATTCCTTGGAGATTTCCTCAATCACATCGAAAGTGATGTGATCATTGTTGGCGGAGGACCAAGTGGTCTTGTGGCAGCAAGGGATCTTGCATCCAAAGGCATAAAGACCGTTGTGCTTGAGAGCAACAATTACTTTGGTGGCGGTTTCTGGTTAGGTGGTTACCTGATGAACAAGGTCACAGTAAGAGCACCTGCACAGAGGATCTTTGACCAGCTTGGAGTTCCTTACAAGGAAGTACCTCACATAAAGGAAGGTCTCTATGTAGCAGATGCACCTTCTGCATGTTCAAAACTTATTTCCGCTGCCTGTGATGCAGGCGCTTTCATGTTGAACATGAACAAGTTCGATGATGTGGTTCTCAGGGATGGTCGTGTATCAGGTGCTGTTACCAACTGGACACCTGTTTCAGCATTACCGCGTGCGATCACATGTGTTGACCCGGTGGCCATCGAGGCAAAATGCCTTATCGATGCAACAGGGCATGATGCGGTTGTAGCCAACTCCCTAGCGAGCCGTGGCCTGGTAGACCTTAAAGGTTTCTCCGGAATGGATGTTGATAATTCCGAAGATGCTGTGGTCAATAACACTTCTGAGATATTCCCTGGTCTTGTGGTTACTGGAATGGCCGCAGCTACATGTTTTGGTCTTTCCAGAATGGGTCCGACCTTTGGTGGTATGTTGGAGTCCGGTATAAAAGCTGCAAAGATCGCTGAAGCTATCGTAAAGTCCGTATGATCTTTGTTAAAACAGGTAGTTTATCTGCCTGTTCTTCTTTTAAGTTTATGGCAGATAGTTAACGATTTATACAGTTGCCGATATAACTTTGTATATTCGCCGATATCTGCCTTAAATTGCCTTTATCATTACATTTATTTTGGCAGATCGGTTCAATATCTTATTCCATTTAATTTAAAGGGTGTATTGCCAGATGTTTAATGAGACAATTTATCTTGATAATGCTGCAAGTACAAGGCTTGATGAAGAAGTACTTGAAGCGATGAAACCGTATTTCTTTGATGCTTATGCAGTTGCTACGTCTGAATTCGGTTATTCCATGGGTATTGATGCCAAGGAAGGACTTGAAAGGTCTCGTAAGGTCATTGCATCAAGACTTGGTGCGCAAGCTGGCGAGATCGTATTCACTTCAGGAAGCACTGAATCGAGCAATATGGCAATAAAAGGAGTGCTTTCAGCTCTGAAAGGAAAGAAGGATGACCATCTGATCGTATCCCGTCTGGAAGATTTCCCTGTGCTGAACACGGCAAAGAAACTTGATAAGCAGGGCTATAAGGTAGACTTCATAAATGTCGATGGGGAAGGTGTCCTCGACCTCGATATGTTCAGCGATGCCATCACTTCGCAAACAGCACTGGTATCCATTCAGCAGGCAAATCAGGAGATCGGCACTTTGCAGGACCTTAAAGCTATATCTGATATCTGTCATGATAAGAACGTTTTGTTGCATACTGATGCAACTCATAGTTTTACGAGGGTTCCTCTGGATGTGAGCAAACTTCCTGTGGACCTTGTGACAATGTCAGCCCATACGATACATGGCCCCAGAGGTATCGGTGCACTGTATATACGTGAAGGAACTCCGATCGACAAATGGATGGATGGAGGATTCCAGGAGTCCGATAGGCGTGCCGGTGTGGAGAACATTCCGGCTGCGGTGGGATTTGCAAAGGCTGTGGAACTTGTAACCCCTGAGGAGAATGAACGCCTTGCAGCGATGAGGGACCGAGTTATCGAAAGGGCAATGGCTGATATTCCTCATGTGACCCTTAATGGAAGTGCTACCAGCAGGTTGCCACAGAATTCCAATATGACGTTCCATTATGTGGAGGGCGAATCCATTACATTGCATCTTGATATGATGGGATTTGCGGTGAGCACAGGTTCTGCATGTTTTAGCCGTTCTCTTGAAGCAAGTCATGTGATACTCGGTATCGGTGGCGATCATGAGAGGGCACACGGTTCACTGCGTTTCAGTTTCGGACGCTTTAATACCATTGAGGATTCGGATGCTATTATCGATGCATTGAAGGATGTTGTTACGAATCTGCGGGCCATCAGCCCTCTGGCAGAGGATAATTGAGCTTATATCGAGAAAAATAAGAGGTGTTTCTATGACTTTCCCATACACAAAAGAGGTACTTGAGCATTTCAGAAATCCGCGGAATGTCGGAAAGATGGAGGACCCTGATGGCAAGGGTCTTGAAGGCAGTGCTGCATGTGGCGATATGGTCGCTGTTTACTTGAAAGTGAATCCTGATACTCTGGTCATCGAGGATATCTCTTTCGAGTCCTATGGCTGTGCATCCAATATCGCAACAGCATCTGTTATTACTGAGCTTGCAAAGGGCAAGACACTTGAAGAGGCTAAGAAGATCACGTGGAAGGAAGCGGCCAATGCTCTTGGAGGACTGCCCCATGTCAAGGCCCATTGCTCTGTGCTTGCGGTCGAGGGGCTTCGGTCTGCTATTCGTGATTATGAAGAGAAGCATGGCATGGTCGTGGAGAAAGAGGCCACTACGACAGAGGTTGTCAGTAAGCGTTTGAAGCATGTGATGAATCCGATGGCAGGCCTTGATATCATCAGGACCGAACTTGTGCTTAAGGTAGTGGTCGAGGAAGGAAATGTTCGTATAGTGCTTGATATACCTTCGACACATCAGTTTGCAGCTGCCATAAAGGAAGATATTGTCGATAAGTTGGAATCATTGTGGGATGTTGAGAGTGTCACGGTTGATTTCATCTCCTGATATTCCTCGATTTTCTTTTTGTATCTACATTTGATCAGGTTCTGGTAAATATGGAAATTCGTTCGATAGCTCCCTGTACAAGCAAGCCTTCTATTTTTCATGTGGAGGCACAGCTTGAAAATGAGATAGATATTCCAAAGGCATGTGAAGCTCTATCCGTCGAGGAAGGTGTGACCATCAAGTTCCTCAGGTGTTCTGAAGAGCTTGGTGCTATCCGTTTCACTTCAGGTGCTATGATGGTGCTTATCTATGAAAGTGGCAAGATCACTGTAAGACATGCTCCTGATGATGGTACTGCCAGAGAATTGCTCGAAAGGGTCGCTGAGCTGGTGGAATGAATCTGATGAGGTAAATGGATTTTCATTAGTTCATGCTTCAATATTGCCTTTCTTTTTTTATTTGCCGTCTTATATGTTCCTTATGTGAAAACAAAATCCAGTGGCTATTTAAACTTCCTGCTGATATCCGACCGGCAACGATAAACTATATATAATTTTCACTGGTATGTTCCTTAACATTAGAGGCAGCGCTATCAAGCAAAGCCTATAATGATCTGGCCAATTCGATGCGTTATTTCACAATTAAAGAGGTCTTCATATGGACGATATGGATACTATTATCAACAGGATAAAAGAGCAAGATCCAGAACTATTTCTACAGATCGAGAAGATCATTCCTTTCCACGGGTACTTGAGTTCGGGAGCAATGATAGGATTACAGATGCTCACGATGGCGAAGAGATTACTTGATGTTAAGGAAGGGGAACGCATCTATGTTACAGCGGAGACATCCAACTGTGTTCCGGATCCATTCCAGATACTCGAGGGTGCTACCACCGGGAACAAGGGAATGAAGATCAAGGACTACGGCAAGATGGCTGTTACCGTGAACAAACGTGGTGCACCGGGCGAGACCAAGCTGCCTGCTGTCAGGATATATCTTGACGCAGAAAAGACTGCGGCTTACCCGAGATTGCATGCATGGTTCATGAACCTTGAAAAAGTGCGTCATGAAGAGGTTGTGCCGATCTTACTCGAAGCAGGCGAGAACATTTATTCTTACACTTTTACAGAGATCGAAGTTCCGGTCAAGAAAAGCAAGCAAGTAAGGCTGTGCGAGAATTGTGGAGAGAGCTTCATTCAATATGAAGGAGAAGCGCTTTGTGAAGCATGCAGGCATGAGCAATAATTACGGAGTAGATGAGATGAACGAAATAGTAGTTCAGACAAAAGATAACAAGCAAGTGGTGTATTTACCAGAAAAGTGCATTGGTTGCGGGACCTGTACAATGGTCTGTCCTAAGGACACATTGATCATAGGTTCAGTAGGACCTGTTGCCAGGGGACTCATAAATAAGGAGTACCTGGATATCAGAGAGACATGTATCACATGTGGAATGTGTACTAAGATCTGTCCAACAGGTGCCCTTGAGATGAGAGAAGATGGAAAGCCTGTATGCGATGAGAACTTCCTGTGCAGCTCGCTCGCACCGACAACTGTGAACGATAATTGTGTACACTGCGGAGTATGTGAGCAGATCTGTCCACAGGGTGCTATCGAGACCAAGCAGTGGCTCGCAAACGATGGCAGTGCACGCATAGATGGTGAGACCATCATCGATCAGGAAACCTGCGTACACTGTGGATGGTGCAGCGAAGTATGTCCAACAGATGCTATTACTGTGCAGAAGCCTTTCGAAGGTACATGGACACGTGACGAGGATGTCTGTCAGGCATGCCGTACCTGTGTGGATGTATGTCCATGCAATGCACTGTTCAATCCGGAATGGGCTCCTGGAGAAAGAGTTGACAAGGTCGCTCAACGTCCTGATGCATGTCTCTATTGTGGTGCATGTGCTGTAGCTTGTCCTGTCAATGCTATCGATGTCCAGAAGACAGCGATCATTCCTGACATGGGCAAGAAAGCTCTGTTTGAGAAGAAACTTCTCAACAAACCATCAGCAACACCTGTATTGACCTCTGTCCTGGTGACAGATGAAGATGCATGTCTTGGATGTGGCAATTGTGTCATCATGTGTCCTGTCAATGCGAATTCCTCAAAGGATCTCGCTGCAGGTGCACTAAATGAGCTTGATGAGAAACCACTCCTTGAGGTAAGGAACGGTACTGTCAATGTAGTTGATCAGGAAGTATGCGGCTCATGTGGCGCATGTGCTCTTATCTGCCCGGTCTCTGCAATTTGGCTTGAGAAGAGGGAGGTTGAATAATGGCTGGAACTATTGTAATTAAGAACGGATATGTTTATGATCCGCTCAATGAAGTGAACGGTGAACAGCAGGACATCTTCATCAAGGACGGCGTGGTAGTTTCCGAACTTTCCGCAGCTGACATGAAGGATGCTAAGATAATTGATGCAACAGGCAAGACAGTAATGCCTGGTGGTGTCGATTCTCACACACACATTGCTGGTGCTAAGGTAAATGTCGGTAGGATGATGCGTCCTGAGGATGGTTACAAGGCAACACTGGCAAAGACCGATATTACCCACTCTGGATCAGGGGAGACCGTACCATCCGTCTATATGGAAGGTTACGAATATTCCAAGATGGGATACACTACTGCTTTTGAAGCAGCTGTTCCTCCAATGGAAGCACGTCACACACACGAAGAGATGCGTTCCATTCCAATGCTCGATATGGGTGGCTACCTTGTTCTCGGTAACAACTGGTTCATGATGCGCTACCTGAAGGAAGGCGACGTCGACAGGGCAGCAGCATATGTTGCATGGATGATGAGAACCCACAAGACATACGGTATCAAATGTGTCAATCCTGGTGGAGTTGAGAACTGGGGCTGGGGTAAGAACGTTTCTTCCCTTGATGAAGCCAATGTACACTTCGAGATCACTCCAAGAGAGATCATCGATGGGCTGACCGAAGTAAACGAAATGCTCGGTATGCCAATGTCAGTTCATCTTCACGCAAACAACCTTGGGCACCCTGGATGCTATGAGACCACCAAGGAATCCCTTAAGTTGTCCAGCAACGTGAAAGCAAAGCAGAACATGGCTGTTGACTGGGCTGAGACAAAGATCGATGCAAGCAGAGATCAGTCAGTCTACCTTACACACATGCAGTTCAATGCATTTGCCGGTACATCCTGGCGTGATTTCGAGTCTGGTGTCAAGCCGCTCGCAGATTACATCAACAAAGCTGACCATGTTGTAATTGACAGTGGTTGTGTACCTTTCGGTGAAGCTACATGTATGACCGGTGATGGTCCTGCCATTCACGATATCGCAGTACTTACCGGCGGTAAATGGTCTAACACCGATGTTGAGCTTGAATGTGGTTCAGGTGTCTGTCCATTCACATATCTTAAGAGCAACCCTATTCACAGTACTCAGTGGGCAATGGGTCTTGAGTGCCTGCTCCTTATCGATGATCCATGGAAGACCATCATGACAACCGACAGTCCAAATGGTGGACCGTTCACCAAGTATCCACTCGTTATGAGCTGGCTCATGTCCGAGAAGTTCAGGGAACAGACATTCAGTGAATGTCACAAATGGGCTAACGACAGAAGTACACTCGGTGGCGTTGACAGGGAAATGTCCCTTTATGACCTTGCGATCCTTACCCGTGCTAACACGGCAAAGACCATTGGTATGGCACACAGGAAGGGTAGCTTCGGTATCGGTGCAGATGGTGATGTTACAATTTACGACATCGACCCAACAAAGATCGACACCAGGGAATATTCTGACCTGATCAACAAGTTCAGCACTGCTGAATACACCATCAAGGGCGGAGAGGTTGTCTGCCACGATGGTGAGATCACTATGATCCCTGATAAGAGGACCTACTACACCGATGCGAGCGTCCCTGATGCTAACGAGAAAGAAATGCTTAAGGATGTTCAGGAATGGTTCAGATACTATTCACACGGTTTCAACCACTATCCAACACCTGAGAAATACCTTGTAAACCCAACAGCGATCAAGGCAAACATGGAGCAGTGAGATCATGGCAGAAGTCATTCTTACAGTTAATACTGAAATTGGATTAAAAGTAGAGGCAGATGTTATCACTCCTGATACATTTGCTGGCAAGAACAAGAGCGATATCGAGGCTCTGCTGGTTTGGCAGGGTCCAAAACAGTTCCCTATCTCCGCATTCTTTGATGTGGAGGGCGATGCTGGTGCTTCCGCAGAAGATACATCCATTGTCATCAAAGGCGATGCTTCAAGAGTAAAGCGCATCGGTGAAAAGATGACAGCTGGAAAGATCACTGTTGAAGGATCTGTCAGCATGCATGTAGGTTCCCAGATGGTCGGCGGCGAAATCCTTGTAAAAGGTGATGCTGATTCATGGGCAGGAATGGAAATGGTAGGCGGACTCCTCCACATCGAAGGTAATGCAAATGACCACGTAGGCTGTGCATACCGTGGTAAGTGGATAGGAATGTCCGGCGGACGCATCGTTATCGATGGTAATGCTAACAATAACCTTGGTGGCGGTATCAGCGGTGGAGAGATCCTCGTTGGTGGAAATGTCGGTCACTACACTGGCATTCGCCAGAACGGCGGTCTTATCGCTGTAAAAGGAAATGCTATTCGTGCAGTTGCTGCTGAAATGACAGCAGGTACAATGGTTGTTAACGGAACCATCGAAAGGTTCTCTCCTGGATTTGAATATGTGACAAACGAAAGCGACCTTAAGTTCGATGATATAGAATGCCCAGGTGAGTTCATGAAGTTCCTCGGTGACAATGCGATCACAAAGAGGCCAAAGGGCACACTCTATGTCAATCAGGACGCAAACATGAATCTGTGAGGTGTGATAATGAAAGTATTACTTAACACAGGAAGTACCATTGATGAGGGCAGACTTGCTAAAGGTGGTAACAAATATTCAGAGGAATATAGGCTCGAGTGCGCAGTATGCTGGCTCTCCCCCTCTAATTTTGAGTCCCTTGGATGCCCGGAAAAAGTAAAAGTAACAAGTAAGGACGAAAAACACTCCATCATAGTCTACACAAAATGTACAGATGTTATGATGGATGGCGATGTGTTCATGCCAAGGGCTATCTGGTCCAACGTGATCATTGACCCATATACATTCTCAACAGGTTCCCCTCTCTACAAAGGCAGTCCTGTGACTGTCGAAGCAGCAGAAGGTGATGTATTGAGCGCAGAGGATGTTGTCCTTAATCTCTATATGGGAGGTAAATGATATGGTTTTTAAGAACATTATGTGTCCTGTATGTGGAGCTTCATGTGACGATATCCAGGTAGAGCTTGGAGATAACGAGATCACTGTCAAGAACGCATGCAAGATGGGTAATGCAAAGTTCCAGGAAGTCGTAAGCACACACCGTCTTAAGGACCCACTTGTCAAAAAGAACGGTAAGCTTGAGAAAGCTGCATGGGACGAAGCACTTACAAAAGCTGCAGAGATGCTTGTGAACGCAAAGAGACCTCTTTTCTTCCTCGGAAGTGAGACTTCATGCGAAGCACAGGAAGTCGGTCTTCACATCGCTGAGTACCTTGGCGGTATAGCAGATTCCAACGCAACGATCTGCCACGGTCCTACTGTAATGGGTATCCAGGAAAGCGGATGTCCAGGTGCAACAGCAGGTCAGACCAAGAACAGAGCAGATGTGAACATCTACTGGGGAACCAACCCTCTGGCATCCATGCCAAGACACATGTCAAAGTATGCTGTCTTCCCAAGAGGATACTGGTCCAAGAGAGGAAGGTTCGACCGTAAGGTCATCACCGTTGACCCAAGAAGGACCGATACAGCAGTAGCATCAGATCTTCACATACAGCTTAAACCTAACTCTGACTATGAGCTGTTAAGTGCACTTTTGACCATCCTTAATGGAAAGCGTCCACATCCATCCGTGGAAGAGATCACAGGTGTACCTATCTCTGCAATGGATGAAATGGTCGAAGTAATGGTGAATGCAAACTTCGGTAGCATCTCAGTCGGTCTTGGCCTTGGTTCTTCAATGGGTAAGCACAGGAACGTTGAGCTTGGTCTCAACCTTGTGAAAGAGCTTAACAACAACCACGGTACAAAGTTCGTACTCGGTGCACTGAGAGGCCACTGTAATGTGGCAGGTTTCAACCAGATCGCATCATATCTGTACGGATATCCATTCGGTATCGACTTCTCAAGAGGCTATCCAAGGTACAACCCTGGAGAGACCACCACTGTCGATGTACTTAGGGATAAGGACGTAGATGCTGCATTCGTTATGTGTGCTGACCTTGTCAACCACATTCCTGCAGATGCTGCATCCTATCTTGCAGAGATCCCAATGACCTGCCTGGATATTGCTCCATGCCCAACAACAACAGCTTCAGATGTTGTTCTTCCTGGTGTCATCGATGCAATGGAGAATGACGGTACATTCTACAGGCTCGACAACGTGCCAATGTACTTCAAGCCGTTCACAACGTCTCCATTCGAGTTCACACAGAGCAATGAAGACACACTCAAGCAGTTGTTCGCAAAGATAAAGGAAATTGCTTGATCATGCCGTTGGATTGGCACGTTGAAAGAAAGAACGTTCAGAATAACTTCTGGCGTGATGAGGAGCGGGATTCTTCCGCTCCTTATCTTTCTTATAAGGGTGTCGAGCTTACGGAAGACAGCAGTAACGAAATAGATGTGGATGTCATCGTTGAGAAAGAATTCCATCTTTCTCTTAATGGCGTCCCTATTGCTTCTTTTTTTGCAACCCCTCAGGAGTTCGAAGAACTGGCTGTGGGTTTTTTAATATGTGAAGGTTTTATCGATCACGCCATTGACATCATATCGGTCGAGGTCAAAGATGACCGTCTGATATGTGAAGCAGACATCTGTCCGGACCGCATCGGAAAGACCAAACGTAACATAGATCCTGATTCAAGATTTGATTTTTGCAGTTGTGCCATTGGCTCCAGACCCTGCAAGAAAAAGGTTGGTAATATTTCTGATATAAGATTTGACCGCAAGGTCCTCTTCAATGCAGTGGAACACCTCAAGACCGATGCAAAGACATGGAGACGCACCGGTGGTACCCATTCGGTGATCATAATTGATAACGACAGCAACATCCTGGCATTCTGTGAAGATGTGAGCAGGGCTTCCGCTGTTGACAAAGCAGTTGGCAAAGCAGCCCTTGCAGGTGTGGATATGTCCAAATGTGCAATTGTCGCTACCGGCAGGCTCTCAGTCACAATGGTCTCAAAGGCCGTCAATGCAGGAGTTTCCGTACTCGCCAGCAAAGCAGGTCCTATCAATGAAGGTATCGACCTTGCAAGGGCGGTAGATCTGACACTGGTGGGTTTTGTTCGCCCGCCTCATATGTATGTGTATAACGGTATTGAGAGAATTATTTGAAGAAGTTTTATTGTTTTCTAACTGCATGAAAAATGCGTAATTAGAATTACAATTCAATTTTTAATTTCACACCCAACATATTTTCATTCAAGCTTTTCCAGACAAAGCCTGAAAACTTCAATACCTGCACCACGACATGCCGTCATTCTGCTACTATCAATATCTGCACAGACGATGCCCAGTCGTATATCTTCGACATCCACTCCGTACTTTTCAGCATAAGGTAGCTTGAACCTCTGTACCTGTCCGATGGCATTGTCTCTTGCATTAATCTCTATCTCTATCAGGAAATGCTTGTCCTGTGAGTCAGTAAAAACAGCATCTATCCTGCCACCTTCGACCTCCACCTCGACTTCGTGGAACGTCAGTCCGGGTTCGATAAGTTCAGGGATGCTGGATATCATCCTTGATATATCATCTTCGGAAATATGTTTGGACTCAAGGGCATCCTCTACATTTGGTGACCTCATTATCAGATTCAGGTATTGAATAGCAGTCGTCATCTTGTTGTTCTTCACATTAGGATAGACTGCAATGTCCTTTCCATCTCTGGAATGAACGAGTATTCCCACATTGCTGAGATTCTTCTTGCGTGAGATCGGAAGAGAACCTCTGCCCTTGCTAACAACACCGACAGTATTCCTCCGGCTCAATATTCGGATGTTCTCCAGAACATCTTCCTGTTCGTTCTCTGAAAGGTCCTCTATCTTAATGATCGTATAATCACAATCGTGTTCTTCCTTGATGGCCTGAAGGGTCCTCAAAACCGATTCTGCTACTTCCACCGGAGTGTCATCTCTTACATAATACCTGAAATTATCCATACTATCACACTTACAACCTCTCTATATAATAATGAGAACTATTTACATAGGGGTGTTTTATAATTCTAAAATGACTTTCAAAAATTTAATTGCTCAATCTACCTTTCTGTACATTTAAGGATGCTTGTACTCTTCTTTAAATGCAAAGTTTTTTAAGTACATAATATACAATTATTACAACTATTCTAAATATTACTCCTGTTGGGGAAGTTTATTGATCATTTCTATAATAGTTTTTCCAGTATAGTTGCTATAATCTATTTCAACTTAATTTGAAACCGCCATCTATAAATATGTATTTCAATATTATTTGAAATGCCTTGAAGCTGCTCAAGTGACGAAGATCGTTGTATGATAAAGACAGGATGTGATCGTATGAAAATAGAAATACTCGGTACAGGATGTGCAAAGTGCGTCAAGACAAAAGAGGTAGTTGAAAAAGCTCTTCAGGAAAGTGGGCTCCAAGCGGATGTTGTCAAGGTTGAAGATTATGAGACCATTCTTTCCTATGGAGTAATGATAACTCCCGGGCTTGTCATTGACGGCGAGGTAATGATCGCCGGCAAAGCTCCCAGTGTGGACAATGTTAAAAAATGGATCTCTGGATAATGATACAGTCCCATGTCCATGATACGGTATTAAAATCATAAAATTAGAAAAGGTGTTAAAAATGACTGAAAATATGAAATGTGGCGTGAATGTGAGTGTGAGTCAGAGATCGTTGGTATCTATCCATGTTCAGGCTCAGCGAATGTAGGTATCATCTCTAACCAGCTGGCAATAGGACTGACTAAAGCTGGAAAAGGCAAGATGCTGTGTACTGCCGGAATCGGTGCTAAGATCCCCGGTCAGTTGAGGTCTGCAGAGGGTTGTGACAGGGTGGTTGTGATAGATGGCTGTCCAATGAACTGTGCCTCTAAAATTTTCGAGAACGCCGGGATAGCAGTGGATGAACATATATTTGTCACTGAACTTGGCGTGAAGAAGACAAGGGATATGGATATCGAAGATTCGGTGATCTCAGAGAGTCTGGTGAAGTGTGTCAAGCTTTTCTGATCGCTCCCTGTGAGCTTTGTGAAAACGAAGAGGATGCTAAAATATAATGCATCATCTGAACAGTGATGCTATAAAATACATGACAGGTGCAAGCCAGCCGTATAATTCTAAGATGCTGGTCCCTGTTTATTTACTCTGGAGGAAATGATAATGGTTGACGTGTTCTATCCCATGCAGTGGGTAGCAGATAAGGTCACCTACGATCTACTTGGGATCGAAGCCACTACAGGTCTTGCAAAAAGCCTGAATTTTATTATCTATGATGTACTGAAGATATTTGCACTTCTTTCTGTAATGATCTTCCTTATAGCTTATATGAGGTCCTATATTACTCCTGAGAAATCCAGAAGAATACTTGGAGGCAAAAAAGGACCGATGTATAATGTAGCAGCATCACTTGTGGGTACTGTCACCCCGTTTTGTTCATGTTCATCCGTTCCGATCTTCATCGGTTTCATTGAAGCAGGTGTACCCCTTGGTGTGACTTTTTCATTCCTCATCACCTCTCCCCTTGTTAATGAAGCAGCCATTGCCGTGCTCTGGGCCACACTGGGATTCAAGGCTACTGCACTCTATGTTGTTTCAGGTGTTGTTATCGGTGTTGTCGGAGGGTCTGTAATGGGCCTGCTCAAGCTGGAGAAACACGTTGCAGGTTTTGTCTATGATGTGCACTCACTGCCTTTTAAGGAAGCTGAGATGAGCTCCAGACAGAGGCTCGATTACGCTTTTGATGAGGTCAAAAGCATTGTAGGTAAGATCTGGATATATGTCATTATAGGTGTAAGTCTTGGAGGTATATTCCACGGTTTTGCTCCAGAAGGAATACTTGCACAGTATGCAGGAAAAGATAATCTCTTTGCTATCCCTGTTGCAGTACTGATAGGCGTACCACTCTATTCCAATGTCATGGGCCTAATCCCTGTGGTCGAAAGTCTCATTGGAAAAGGGCTACCCATCGGTACTTCCCTGGCATTCCTGATGTCTGTCACTGCAGTATCACTGCCTGAGATGATCATATTGAAAAAGGTCCTGAGCAATGAACTGATCGCCCTGTTCGTGGCGATCGTGGCAGTAGCTGTGATATTCACAGGCTATATGTTCAATGCGGTTCTGTAAAAAAGGATACTTGATGAGCAAGATATTGGATTTTGCTCTTCTTGTTCTTTCCAAAAAAGTAATAGGGACTTTCCACTCCAATACTTTCGTTGTGCAGTTCAGTTATCTTCTCTTTAATCTTCTTCATCTCTGCAGCTCTCGCACAATATTCTCCCATTTACCGTTGCAAGATCAACTAAATAGTAACCACATCTCTGACATATTCCCCCCGCATATTCTTCTTCCGCCATAACATTTTGTTCGTGGTTCATTTCTATGAGATCTGCCAGTATCGTAGTCAATCCGGGTGCTATCGTAAGTAGATCCCTGGCTGTGATGATGCCCACAATCTTCCCATTCTGCATTACAGCAAGCCTGCGAATATTGGCCTTAGACATTATTTTAGAAGCATCTATGACATTCGTGGATGGTTTGATCATTATCAAAGGAGAAGACATGAGCATGGAAGCAGAGACATTTTCAGGTTTCTTGTTCTTTGCTACTATCTTTTTTATCATGTCTCTTTCAGTTATGATCCCCACTGCCTTATCTTTCTTTGTTACGATTATGCTGCCCACATTGTGCTCTATCATCTCCTTTCCTACTTTTAGAGCACTTTCCTCGATATCTGTGGTAATCACTTTTACTGTCATTACTTCCTTGACCGAGATATATTTCTCAATCTCTTTGATAGAGTCGTTTGTCTCCTGATTGTTTGTAGTATCCATAACCATAGCTACCCCCATTCCTATTTTTAACAATGAAATGTTAATCCCACTGTACTATTAATTTCCCACTATTCAGAAAGTTTGTTTTTGATTCTATATATGTGCTTGTGTGCAATTTTACTCCTTAATGTAGTCAGGGGGATAATTAGGAATTATACTCGAGATGAGCCAATCACAATGAGAATATTCGAAATTGATCTCTATCTGTATGAGTCGTTTACTTTGAATGCTAGTGTGAAGGAGGGTTGGGGAAATGGGCCTGAATGTCTTTGGGTCCAGGAAGAGTGTTTTTTCGCAGTAGCTGCACATGGTCTTAAGTTCGGTCACTAACTTATGTGTTATGAATTGAGGATCTCTGCAAAGTTCCCATCTTCCTCTCTGCAGGCCGAAGAAAGTTCTTTGTGTTTTATCCGAAAAAATGAGCCTCAGGCTTTCTTTACCGTTACCCAGAAAACACTGCCTTTTGCAGCAGGATTGTTCTCGACCCCAATGTGTCCTCCGTGCAGCTCGGTTATCTTCTTTGCTATGGCAAGCCCGAGCCCTGTGCCCTTGACACCGCTTTTATCCACTCGCTTGAAACGCTCGAACAACTTAAGCTTATCCTCGTCTGCAATACCGGGGCCAAAGTCTGTGACAGTTACTTTCCACTCGTCACCGGAATCCAGTATATCTATTATCACTCTTTCTTTTTCGGGACTGTATTTTATGGCATTTGATAGAAGATTGACAAACACCTCTTCTATCATGGGATTTACCTTTGCCATATATGCACTATCAGGCCTTACTTCAATGTCCATTCCCCTTTCATCGATCTGGAGTTTGAGACTTTCCAAGATCTTCTTTAGCATCAGGGCAATATCCATGTCCTTGAACTCTATATTCTCAATGGTGTCCAGTTTTGCAAAGCTGGCTGCACTTTTGATCATATCGATAAGTTTTTCGTTGTTCCTGTCGATGGTCTGCAGGATCTTCATCCTTTCCTCATCTTCCTCACTCTCAAGCAGGATGTCGGTATATCCTTTTACGATCCCTGCAGGATTGAGTAGATCATGGCGCAAAATATCTGTAAAGAGGTCTTTCATCTCATTAGACTTTTTTAACTGATCTGCATGGTTCCTGAGGTTTTCGATAGCTTCTCTACGTTGCATGAGATTCCATAATCCTTGCATCAGCAACGTTAGTTGTCGCACGTCTGATCTATCATAATCCCCATCCTTGTTGCCCACACCTGCGGTGGCAACTATTCTTTCCCCTTCAAACACAGGTATGGTCAGGTAGTTATACAGTTCCACATGACCGGGTGGAAATCCTTTCTTGAGAGGGTCGGGCGCAAGGTAATCATTGACTATAAAAGGCTTCCTTTGTCGTATGGGTTCTCCCCAGAGTCCGATATTTTTCACAGTATACACGAATTTCTTATCCGGGATAGTACATTCATGCATCACACTGTTAGACCATGTGTGCATTGTGAGGAGGCTCTCATCCTCGTTGAGGAATGCAATGTAACCTATAGTGCTCTGTGTAAGCCTGACAGCCTGTTCGTGCACAAAATCAGCTATCTGCTGCATTGGTGCTTCGGTCATCTGTTCAAGCTCCAGAAGTGCTTCAAGACGGTACTCGTCAAGCTTCAGGGCATTTTGCAGTTCTACCCTTGAAGTGACATCTTGCAGGATACAAACAGTGCCATGGGAGGTACCCTGGCCCGAGGTACCAGGACTGCAGTATAATTCTATCTCTATTGCATCATCCTTTCCAGGCGGGTGAAAATTAATCTGATGATGTATGGGCTTTCCGGAAAGAGCAGTTTCGATAACATTTTGCATGTCTTCATCTGTGAAAATATCGTTCATGTTCGAGCTGAAAATGTCCTTTTTCTGCATATTGAGAATACTGGTGAGTTTTTCGTTGCAGAAGGTGATCATCCCATTCTCATCGAAGTAAATGATACCCAATGGAGAACTTTCAAAGATCATGCGATACTCATTTTCAGATTCCAATAGTCACACCTCATTCCATAGTTTGTCTGGTCCACAAGTAAAGAATCATATAAGAAAATATCAATCAAGGGGTGTAGTGCATCCTCTGGTGGATATGCTACACCTTTAAAATGAAGAACTGCAAAAAAATACTTACAGTATTTATAGCAGGTCAATCTAATGTACCACTATGTGGTGGCATATTTTTCCCCAATTGATTTTTATCTAAAAATAATCCCGTCTTTATTTTAGTTGTTTCAAAGCTTCCCTGCAGGATGCGACAGCTGGAGCTCCAGATGTGATGTATATGACTTCCAGGGTTTCCATGATCTCTTCCTTGGTAGCACCGTTCTTGAGCGCACTTTGCATTTGCACAACAGTACACCTATCGCACTGTTTGGATGCAACCACTGCCAGAGCCATCAGTATTTTCATCTTTGCTGGCAGAGCACCATCGGACAACAGTTTATGGTTGCAACGGTTATATTTCTTTAAAAAATCCGGGTCAAGGTCCCCAACGGTTTCAAGGATGCGAGGAGTGAAACCAAGTTTATCGCTCATACTATCCAGTAACTCTTTGTGTTCAAGTTCTTCATGTTCAGACATTTAATGCCCCCAATTGTCTTACACTAATTTTGTGATTACTTATTATTTACTTATTTTGCTGGCAGAATGCATATGTGAAAATGGTAAGTACAATTATTATCAACAGTTTATGGGGTTTCAGGGTTCAACAGAGAAATCTAACTATTTCATTTTTCTATGAAAAATTGATATTCTTCAGGTCCTTTAATTGTTGAGGTCCTGCTATTCTTCTTGCTGACCGGCAATATTGGAATCTGGAAACCCGCCGTTCACAACCTCTCTATGTTAGTCGTAAGGTCAAAAGGGCTTGCATAAAATGGGGCTGTGGTCACGACAAAATCCACTGAAGCTGCATATTTCGGGATTTCCTCAAATGAAACACCGCCGACAGCAAGCTCGAGCTTTGGATTTATCTTTCTAAGTTTTGGTGCCACTTCTTTTAGCTCTTCAGGGCTGTAGTGGTCGAGTAGCAGGATATCTGCTATGGGGGCGTACTGGAAAACTTCTTCCTTTGTGCGTGGTTCTATCTCTATCTTCCTCATGGCCCTGAGCTTTTCAAAAGAACCGACCACATTGAAATGGTTCTGTGTTATCAGTATGGAATCACTAAGGGAATTTCGATGATGGTCACCGCCACCGACATGTACGGACCTTAATTCGTATTTGCGAAATCCGGGATGTGTCTTCCTGCTTGTGGCTATCATTATATCAGGATTCACTTCTCTTGCACTGTCCACCATTCTCTTTGTCTTTGTCGCAATGGCGCAGGTCATTGAAAGAAATGTCTGTGAGATCCTCCAGAACTTGAAAAGCTTACACAGGTCGCCTTCCGCTTCGAAAAGCACAGCATTCTCTACAAACTCTTTTCCGTTTTCGAGATGCATGTTCACTTTCAAGCCTTTCTTCTCATAGAATTCTGCCAGATCGTCTGCACAGGAGGCAATACCGGGGTCTCTTGACCTGATCGTCAGACTTCCTTCTCCTTCGATACCGAGCAGTTCTGTGGTCTCATCTCCGTAGGGGCAATCCTCAAGCAGATAATGTTCGAATTCTTCAATCATGGTTTCACCTATTGTTTCATAATTAGATTTAATATCATATTTGTTAAAAAATACGATCGTATGACCACTGTGGTCAATAAATGCTGCTGTTCTTACGGAGTAGATGAACGGACAAGTGGCATTACTAATGGAGAGCTTAGTGGAATTCAGCTATCCCAATATGCCGGTTTGCACTATTTAGCGGTCATACATTCGAATTTAACATAGTCTAAGCAAGCGTTATGTATGAATGAACATATCGGTTATAAATGTATCGATTTGATCAGGATCTTATTGTTTTATCATTTTAAAATTAACATGTTTTAACCTTACTTACTCTTGTTTTTCCGATAACTTGATATTTCCAAGAATTTTATTGATATAGCATGGAGTTATCAAAAGTAGTCGAAACACTTGAGGAGATCGCCTCTCCTGAACTTGCAGAGGATTTTGATATTGGGCGAATAGGTCTCACACTTGACCTCGACAACGATATCAAAAGAATAGCAGTTGCACTTGACCCTACCGAATATGTCCTGGAACGTGTAGCACAGATAGGCGCAGACCTGCTCATCACCCATCACACATTGATATTCCATTCTGTGAACCTTATCTCAAAAGAGCTTGCTGGCCTGCTAAAAATTGCACTTGAGCATGAAATATCCCTTTATTCGATGCATACGAACTATGACAGTGCAAAGGGTGGTGTGAACGATGTGCTCGCTCAACGTCTGGGTCTTAACGACGTATATGAGGTGGGCATGGGGCGTATAGGTACTATTGACGAATGTCCTCTGGATGTGTTCATCGACCATGTGGCAAAAAGTCTGAACACTCATCTTCAGTATGTTGGGGAAAAGGATACCATTAAAAAAGTAATGGTCTTTGGTGGCAGTGGTTTCAAGGACGACTATCTCGATATCGCAAGGGACAACGATGTGGATGCCTATGTTTCTGCTGAACTGAAACACGATGTTCTCCGCAGCTATGATGACCTGCTCCTTGTGGATGCTACCCATTATGCAACAGAGAACCCTGCAATGGAAACTCTCTGTGAACGTTTGAAGGACTTATTAAAGATCGATGTTGAATTCATTGCGAACGATCCTTTCCTCAAGGTGAGATGATGGCAGAAAAAGAACATGAAGAACTTTCAGACGAAGAACTGGATGAACTGATGATGGAGCAGTCAAAAGCACCTGGCTGCAAAAAACACCGTGGCTATGGGAAGTTCGATAAACCACCGGTCAATAGGGGAGTTGCGGTCGCTTCTTCTGAAGAAGATGACGATGAGTGCAATGAAAAAGTAAAGGTAACTATTCAGCCTACCTATCGTCAATCTTGTATGACTGACTATAATACAAAAAATTAATTTGCAACCCTAAAATCAAACAATCGTTGGAACAAATGGCTTTCCATCGATTGCATCTTGAATAGCT
>NZ_JAGSOI010000002.1 GCF_023684405.1 Methanococcoides seepicolus
ACTGCAATCATTCGATCTGTAATGCTCATTTATTGCGAGAACTAACCGGTATAAGTGAGAATGATGAACAACTGTGGTCGAAAGATATGGGTGATCTGCTCATCAATATCAAATCCTCTGTAGATAAAGTCCGAGAAATATCTAGGAACCTGAAACAACAGAAGATAAAAGAATTCGAAGATTGTTATAATCGTATAGTTCATACTGGGTTGGAAGAGAATCCACCACTCCAAATACAATCAAAGAAACGTGGAAGAAATAAACAAACCACGGCAAAAAATCTGCTGGATAGGTTTATTGGTTACAAAAATGACATTCTCAGGTTTATGCACGATTTGAAAGTTCCATTTGAGAACAATCTTGCAGAAAGAGATGTGAGGATGGTGAAAGTACAACAGAAGATATCCGGTACGTTCCGAAGTGTGCAAGGAGCTCTAATTTTCTGTCGGCTAAGAAGCTACATTTCTACTGTTAAGAAGAATCATCTTTCTGTAATGGATGCAATTCAAGATGCAATTGCTGGAAAGCCATTTGTTCCAACAATTGTTTGATTTTAGGATTGCAAATTAATTTTGTGTATTATAGTCGGTCATACAGGATTGACGATAGGTAGGCTGAATAGTTACCTTATTTTTATAACACAATAATTATTCCGTTTTGATTTTTAGTAATTCTGTAACCCATTACACATCTCTACCATTGGTTCCTTATACAGACCATTAACCAACCACATTCCACTATCACATATCCTTTTTTCTGAAGAATAGCAGCCAAGTCTGTCCCTCAGATTGATAGTTTTGTTATTTTTCAAGGAATAAAAAAAGAAAAATTTATGACATGCTAAACATGCCATAAATAACACACAAAAATATCAATATTCCTCTTTAATATACTTGATCATCTTCGGTGTCAACAGTGGAATGATCTGTGGAAGCATGTTCGGCATCAGGTTCCCCATCGCCTCTGGCATAAGATCAGGCATCTGCTCTCTCAGATCATCAGACATCTGAACACGCCTTCCCACAGCTTCAAGCATCTCCGGCATGACCTTTGGCATTATGCCTGGCAGAAGCATTGGCATCATAACAGGCATCATTGGCTTCATCATGAGGTCCATGCCTGGTACATACTTTACCATCTTCATCATACCCCGCAGCGGAGCGGGCATTGCAGCCATCATCTCTGGAAGCAGCTCTACCATAAGATCGGTCATGTTCTCAGGCTTTAGCAGATGGATCATCTGGTCGAAAGTTACCCAGGCTGTGAGTGCAGCGCTCGTGGTGTCAGGTATATCATACCCAAGACTGCGGGCAACCGTTGCCGAAAGGTCCTGAACGTTCACAGAACTGCCACTGTTCTGTGCAGCTATCCTCAACTGTACCTGACAGCACGGACAGGCTGCGACCATGACCTCGGCACCGATGTCCTCGGCTTCCTTCAGTCGCATGTTACCAATAACATTCGCAACTTCCGGATCAGCGACCAGTGTGAGTACCGAGCCACAGCAATGACCGTTCTCCCTGTTATGTTCCATTTCACGGAAGTCAACACCTGGCACTGCTTTTATGAGATTCCTTGGTGGCTCGTATATGCCACCTGCACGACCCATGTGACATGCATCGTGTATGGTTACGACCTTGTCGAGCGGCTTGACAAACTTCTCAGAAAGCACATCTAGCTTGTCCTCCAGCACCTGTGAATAGTGTTTGGCCTCGAAGTCGTATTCGATACCGAGCTTCTCCGCCCACTGGCGATAGAATGTGTCCCATACCAACCAGCATGCAGGACAGGAGGTGATAACGGTCTTAACACCCTTCTTCTTCATGTTCTCGATGTTCATCCTCATGATCTTCTCGAAAACATCCCACTTACCGGCTGCAAGCATAGGGATACCACAACAGGACTCTTCCTTTCCGAGATAGGTTATCTCCAGACCTGCATCTGTGAGTAGACGGACTGAAGCCTCAGCAATGTCCTTCTCGACAAAGGATGCAGTACATCCTGCGAAGTAAGCGTATTCGGCCTTGTCCTTGATCTTTGGCTTAAGGTCCTCAGGGATCCATTCTTCCCTGTTCTTGAGATATTCTCCCCAGATGTTACGCTCTTTGAGCAGGCTGGAAGCCATTATCTCGAACGGTGGGATGGTCATCATACCACGGTTAACCACCAGTTCATTCCTCAGGGTCATCCAGGAGTCATTTATTGGAAGATCGAGCTGGCATCTGTGGTCACAAAGTTCACAGGTGGTACAGGCAAGGAACGTGTCCACCTGTTCCTGTGTCATCTTGTCCCTGCCAGCGAGGTATTCCTTGATGAAGAACCACTTGCCTCTGGGGGACTGGGATTCCCAGCCACGACCATAGTACTGGTCACATTCCTCGACACAGTAACCACATTGAGCACAGGTGTATGCATGAGAAACAATGTCTGCTTCAATGTCCTTCTGTTTTCTGAACTTCTCGACCCCGACACCGCTACGATTACCTACGAACCTCATTATTGGCTCGAATGCTTTTGATAATGTAATTCCGGTCTTGAGAATACCTTTACCTGAAATAGTCTCAGGGTTCATTATGTCATCAGGATCGACCTGTTGCTTAAGGTCAAGCATCTTCTTAAGACGGTTACCATAGACATTCTCTGCCTCTTTTGCAAAATAAAGACCTGAAGCATATATCCTTCCGCCGTTCTCTTCAGCGATCTTGACGATGCTGATACCCAACGTGAATGCGAGGTTGAACTTGAACGACCTTTCAGAGTGAGGTATGAAACAAAGCAGTATGACATTACCATCCTTTGCCACCATACCTTCCATTAGCACAGGCAGATCGATCTTCTGCTTGATCTCGCTGACAACTTTGCCCACCTTGTCCAGAGGCACGATTATTTCTGCAGGAATGAAGGAAGGACCGAGCCTCTTTACCTTCATGGAACGGAACCATTCTCCGGCTTCATGTTTGGCGATGGCATCAGAAAGGACTTTGCCGCCACTGCTGGTGATAATATTTTCAAGGGCACTTACATCCCTTGATTCAGGATAAATGAAGTTACAAATATATGACTTGGGCAATTCCGGCCTGTCCTCGACCACCGGTTCGCCATGATGGGTAGAAAACGGCATTTCATTCTTCATGCCTGCCCAATCGGGATTTATAAATGAGATAGACCACAGTGGCACTTTTGCTTCTTTTACTGCCTGAACAGCTTTCTGCATGGATGCCGGATCTGCAAATTCCGCAGAGATTATAGCAGTGTCTTCTTTGTTTCTTATCTTAAGGGTAATCTGTGTGATGATGCCGATAGTACCCATACTTCCGATGAGGGCATCCATTTCATCGCCTGAGAAATCCCTTATCTCGCCGTTTGGCAATACTGCCCTTGCGGAGACCATTGTGTCCTGGGACCAGCCATATTCATAGCTGCCATATCCTATACCGTTCTGTGCAAGCCAGCCACCAACCGTTGCTGCCGGAGCACTTGAAGGCATGGTACAGACAGAAAGATTCTCTTTGTTGAGCTTTCTTTCAAGGCGTTCCCAAACGATGCCTGCTCCAACGGTCACTGTCATGTTGTCAGTATCGATGGATACAATGTCGTTCAGCAGATTGACGTCTGCAACGATACCACCCTTTGTAGGAATGACACCACCATAACCGGATGATGCACCTGCACGGGGGACAACAGGAATAGAATATTTTCGTGCGAATTCCATCAGTTTGACAATATCATCCTCGGTACGCAATTTTACAATCGCGGCAGGATCGGTATTGCCTAACATCATCTTTGCCATTGACGGCAATGCGCCAACATCATGACAATAGAAGTGTCTTTCTCTTTTGCTTAAGTTCACACGGTCGCCAAATATGGCGGCAATTTCTTCCTGCTGAGAGGAATTCAGGTTTGCTATATTTTTTGTCACACAATCTCCCCCTTAAAAGTAGGGTCGTTTTTCAATATAAACGCTTTAAATATGACATGGAGATTTTGTCCAATTTAAAAAAAAAATAAATTGGAAACAAATTATCTCCATTTAAAATTTCAGTGAATCTTTGGGACATATGTCAATGCATCGTCCACATTTGATACAATCCGGCTTGTTACCGATATCACGAACCTCAAGTTCCATCGGACAGACCTTTTCACAGAGCTTGCAGTCAACACATGACTCATGATCCATCTTAAGCTGGTATTTATTACCGCCGATGATCCTCTGCATTGTTCCCATTGGACAGAAGTTACACCAGGACCTTGTGTTGAAGTAGCTTCCAAGCATTGTACCAATGACTGTCGTCACAAGACATATTGACACAAAGATCATACCAATAAGTTCAATGGTATTCTGTGCTGCAATCGTTACTGAGATACGGTACAACATGAAAGCCATCATGAGACTGAATACCGGGATCCTGACCCACATACTTGACAGGACCTTGGGGATCTTTCTTTTCTTTGAGATCTTGATTATCCCGTAATCGAAGTAGCTCCCACGTGGACAGAGATTTCCACAGAACCAACGGCCTCTGAAGATACTGCTAATGAACAATGTTCCCATGACAAGGAGCATGAAGTAACCAAGCATCGGATACCAGAGACCTGCAATGGAAACGATCACTACCAGTGGACCAAGATAAGGAGTTATCTTAAGCATTTACCATTCCTCCAGTTCCTGTTCCACTTTTGCCGCCCATTTGCTGACAATTCCCATTATCAGTTCCTTGATCTCTTTCTTGTTGTTTATTTTGTAAATGAATGAATAACCGCCTCCATCGAGATTATTCTGTGATCTTGTGAGTATTCCTTTCTCATGCAGTTTCTTGACAGACCTCTGTACCGTTGAAAGGTCGAGTTCCACAAGGATTGCTATCTGTTCCGTTTTGCTCCAATTATCGGGTTCTTCAAAGAAGTACTCCAACACTTTCATGTCAGCCCGTGTCAGGTTCAGAGCACATTTTATCACATCTTTAATTTTGAATTCTTTACATGCGAAGTCTATCATTAAATCACCGCCATTAATTGTCAGTACTGCTACATTATCACAGCTGCATATAAACGTGGTTAAGTAATGAAGAATGAAGGATGGTTTTGGCAGTACCGTGGATAACTGTGGTGTTTTGGCAGTAATAGAGAGTTGATAAAAATTTTAGATAAAGAATTGATACTACTCAGATAAAAGCTGATGCTGCAGAATAGAAACAAATATCAAACGGTGACACTTTGCTAAAAAACCGAAAGAGATAAATTTGATTTATTTGACAAATGTGCGTATTTTCTCAATCAGTTGGTGAACCAATGTTGAAGGATTACTATCACGGCTTATGATGTCAACACCACTACTCTCATGCAGTGATACTACTTCTTCTGAATACTTCATTGCAATATCAATACGATCTTTAGTCTTTTCATATATTTGAGAATCATTCTTTTGATATTGTCCTAAAAATTGTACTAATTTTCTTTTTAGCAACTTATTATCAAGTGGTCTTTCATAACGCTCAAAATGAGAAAGAATCCAGAATTCAAAACATGGATTAGAAAATATTATTTGGATATCTTCAGCAGATGCGAGTTTTTTTGCTTGACTAAGTTCTTTAGAAGAATTCTCATCCCGATCAAAAACACAGAATATCAAATCTCCTGGCACATAGTCTCTGCTATGCTTTAAAACGTCTAATGCATATTTTATAACACTAAGAGCATCCTGATCATCCGATGATTTTACCTTAATTTTTAATTTATTAATTCTCAAATCCGATCTCATATGCTCAAAATAATGAATCTCAGTCTTTTCCCCTTCACAAAAGATCCACATCTGAGTAATTGATCTTGTACCTTCCCTTCTTACCATAGTACAGCCTCTTTAATGCTTATTCATACAATGTTTCATCAATGAAGGGGACGCCACCAACTCTGCCATTAAGATAAGCTCTTTCAAAATCAATATCTTGCCGGATATCGTAATCGAGAAGTGAACTTAGTGTAGTAAAACTATTCTGCTCTTTGGAACAAAAATAGATTTGATCCTTTCTAAAAAGTTCATTGTCAAGCAAAGTAGTATCATGAGTTGTAAAAATCAATTGCCCGTTTTTGTTATTTTTGCTATTAAAAAGCTTCACGATCATACGAGTAATTTCTGGATGAAGACTTGAGCCTAATTCATCTATGAAAAGCACTTTGTCCTTTTCCATTATGTCTAACAACGGACCTAAAATAGAGAGGGTTTTTCTTGTGCCTTCAGATTCATCAATCAAATCAAAATAAACGATTTTACCATCATCTGATCGATGCATTGTCTTAACTTTATATACATCCTCCATATCATCGGTGCTTTCAAAATTAGAATTTTCATTTGAAAATCCGAAAGTGACTTTTTTGATAGGAATTTTTTGGACATTGACTAAAAAGTTTTCGATACCGCCAAAATCAGCTTTCTTCAAAATATCAAGTACCTTTTTTTTGAATTGAGAATCTTCTTTTATTTTAGTAATTGTATAATCCATCCAGTTATTAGAAGAATCTCCATGAGTTAAATTCATGTTAACAATTATATTTTTTGAAATATACTCAAATATATGTTTTGTTTTATAATAACCTAATTGGGTCGCACGTGAAAGATAAAGAGTATTATCAATAGTTTGAGATGGATACAATTTTTGTTTTTCGGCATCAATGCCAAAATTGAAACTTTTTGTATTAGTCCTTGAAAATACAAGTTTTTCTTTTTTCTTTGATATTTCAAACAAATACTCTTCAAACACTTTTGTTGAATTGCAGGAAAAACCATATCTATAAGTCTTACCGCTACAAGTAAAGATTAATTCAAACTTACTTGGTTTTTTATTTGAAGCTTCGCTTAACTTAAATGGAGTTACGATTGGAATTTTGGAATTTACATTAAAAGTATGGGAATTCTTGACCATACTTTTCATAAAACTAATTGCTTTCATTAAATTAGACTTGCCCGCAGAATTTCCACCATATATCAATGCTGATTTTAAAAGGTGATTTCCATCATCTAAATTAATTAGATTTTGAGATATTTTTTTGCTTGAACTGGAGTCCATGTTCAAAGTAACTCTGTCTTTAAAAGATAGAAAATTTTCAACCGAAAATTCTAGTATCATATTACATGCTATGATAGAAGGAGTAGATAAAGATAACCAATAAATACACATATATCTCATTTTTACCACCATTTATGGGGAATAATTGAGATAAAATTGATTAATTTACAGTTTTTCCGTAAAATAATGCATAATATGCAATTCCCCTCTCACTTAAGAACATTGAATATTGAAATATGAATAATAAGTTTCAACAATACATATACAATAACGTACAACGACCGACATCCCAAAAAACAACCCTGCCCGATCTCACTCACATGAGCATTGAGAGTAAACGGGTTATTACTCATAACATTCTGCTTCATGTAATGCAAAGTACCCTTGGAGAATCCCATCTTTTCCCATTCAGTATAGACATGTCAATGATCTTCTTCCTCAACAGATCAGAGTCATCCCTTTATTCATTTGCCATATAGAATGGAGTCAATCTCGCTTTACCACTATCAATTGCAGATAATGACCACATGTCTTCGTTCATCATCCTTTGTATCTGATACAAACATATACAAGGGACTTTTTATTATTAGATATTTACATAATCATTGAATTCTTGCATCTGAAAACGTTCAAGGTATCATGCAGAAAAATATCTACGGTACACCTACCACATCAGGCGATACTATCGATATTCCTGTAATGTATTTGTTCACTATATATCAGACTCCATCAAAAATATTTAAAGCAAACTTAAGCCACAAATACTATGGCATATGTTTTTAATTAAGAAAACTAATTTAATTATAACCTAAAATTGGTTTTACTCAGCTTTTATTTTTATTGTAGAAATACCGCATATTACCTCATAAATAAAAAAAAATAGTGTTTGTGATATATTGAATGGAAAAATAAAGTCATTATTACTGGTATTGCTAATTGCAATAAGCCTTGTTGGTGCAGGATGTGTCCAACAGGAAGATGAAACACCATCTGAAGAAGCAGAACCTGTCATTATTGGTTATCCTCCATGGGATGATGTGAGGGCAAATACCTTTGTGCTAAAGCAGGTACTTGAGTCTGAAGGATATGAAGTTGAAACTGTAAACGCTGATCTTGGAGCTGTTTTCCAGGGAGTTGCACAGGGAGATATCGACCTCTTTGCCGGTGCATGGTTACCGACGACCCAGGGATTGTACTGGGACAGATATGCGGATGACCTTGATTACGTCAAGAACATAAGCAGCGGTGCAAAGATCGGATTGGTCGTTCCAACGTATGTTACTATTGACTCCATAGACGAACTTAATGAAAATAAGGACAAGTTCGAGGGAGTTATACAGGGAATTGAACCCGGTGCAGGAATAATGGCAACTACTGAAGTTGCAATTGAAGAATACAACCTTGATTATGTACTAAGTGCAAGCAGTACCGTTGGAATGGCAATTGAGCTGCAGGATTCAATCGATAATGAAGAGTGGATGGTTGTAACACTCTGGCAGCCACATTGGGCATTTTCACGCATGGACTTGAAATTCCTGGAAGACCCGGAGAATGTCTATGGTGAAGGTGACAATATTGTTCTCGTGGCAAGAAAAGATTTGTCTGAGGACAGGCCAGATGTCTATGAAATTCTTTCAAGATATGAAATGGAACTCTCTGATATAGAATCCATCATGCTGGATCTTGATCAGGGATTGACTCAGGAAGATGCAGCAGCAAAATGGATAGAGGACAATCCTGAAAAGGTAAACGAATGGCTGGGAGAAGAATTATAACTTCTCTCTAATTTCTTTTTTTATTAATTTGTACATAGCATACAAGGATTAGAAGTGATCATTTCCTACGGACAATTTTGTATCTTTTTTATTGAATAGGATTTCTACAGAACCGTAGTTTTCATATTGTAGTATTATTACATATAAAACACATAACTGCACTACGGTTATAAGCTACAAGATAAATTTCCTAATCCATATCTTTAATCATATATCTTACTGGGCTAAATATTTTTAATCAGTACACTCCCCAACTCTCCAACCTCTCCTTCCCATGTGCATTGAGAGTAAATGGCTTATCACTCCCGATATTCTGCTCCATGTAATGCAATGTACCCTTAGAGAATCCCATCTTCTTCATTTCAATCCGGAGACCACAACAGGCATATGTATCTTCCATTATTATTCATGATGGATGGGAACTATTAACCTATGGTTTCATTATCTCTTCCTTATTTGGTTCCATGAACATCCATATCAACCGGCTTAATTTTTGCCTTGTGGAGTTTCTTCTATGGTTCCAGAGCTGAGTTCAATTGATCTGAAACTAGGTCAGGTCATGTGAAATATATAATGAATAACAGTTAGGAATAGATAGAACATGTCTGAAAAATTTGACGTTAAGCTGGACAGTAAAAGCTATTTACCTGATCCATCGGTAAAGGAAAATTCCTGGATGCAGGATTATGAAAAGGTTTATAGTGAATCTCTCAAGGATCCTGAAAAACACTGGGAAAATGTTGCAGAGGAACTTGAATGGTTCGAAAAGTGGGACAAGGTGATGGAATGGGACCATCCCTATGCAAAATGGTTCACCAATGCTAAAATGAACATCACCCACAATTGCCTTGACCGCCATGTCTTCAACGGGAGAAGGAACAAGGTCGCAATGATCTGGGTGGGTGATAACGGAGCAGAACAGGTTATCACATATCGTCAGCTTTACCGCGATGTCATGAGATTTTCCAATGGTCTCAAATCTTTGGGCGTTGAGAAAGGTGACACGGTATGCATATACATGCCACAGGTTCCTGAACAGATCGTGGCCATGCTGGCATGTGCACGTATCGGTGCGATCCATAGTGTCGTGTTCGGAGGTTTTGGTGCCAAAGCATTGCATTCCAGGATAAAAGATGCACAGGCAAAGATCGTCATCACTGCAGATGCAAGCCTTCGGCGTGGTAAGCGCATTGACCTGAAGTCCCTTGTGGATGAAGCTGTGGTCAATGCCTCATGTGTTGAGAAGATAGTGGTCCTGAGAAGAATGACACCTCAAATGGAACTCTTTTCTGAGATAGAGGTGGACTTCTATGAGATAATGGAAGATGTGGAGAAGGAGTGTGAGCCCGAGATAATGGATTCCGAGGACCCCCTGTTCATTCTCTACACCAGTGGAACAACCGGTCCGGCCAAGGGGATAGTTCATACTTGCGGTGGCTACATGGTAGGCACATACTACACCACAAAGAACGTTTTAGACCTCAAGGAAAACGATGTCATGTGGTGTACTGCAGATCCCGGATGGATCACAGGTCACAGCTACATTGTCTATGGTCCTCTTTCCATGGGTGCAACGATCCTCATTTCTGAGACAACGCCTGACTACCCGGATCCGGGAGTATGGTGGAGCATGATAGAGGAATTCGATGTGAGCGTCTTCTATACGGCACCAACAGCGATACGCATGTTCATGAGGATGGGAGAAGAATGGCCCGGGAAGTACAACCTGAGTTCCCTGAGAATCCTGGGTTCGGTTGGCGAACCTCTGAACCCAGAAGCGTTCAAGTGGTACTATCGTGTGATCGGTAAGGAAAAATGTCCTGTTCTGGATACCTGGTGGCAGACTGAAACGGGCATGCACATGCTCACCACAGCTGTTGGAGAGCCCATGAAACCGGGATTCACGGGAAGACCCGTGCCAGGTGTGGTTGTTGATGTTGTAGATGAGAATGGTGACCCGGTGCCTGCAGGAACAGGTGGTTTCCTTGTAATAAAACAACCCTGGCCTTCCATGATGAGGACCGTTTATGGTAATGATGAAAGATATCGTCAGTATTGGACAACGATCCAGAATTACTACAGTGCAGGTGATCTTGCCGTAAGGGATGAGGATGGTTATATCATGATACAGGGACGTGCCGACGATGTCCTTATCGTTGCCGGTCACAACATTGGAAGTGCAGAGGTCGAAAGTGCACTTGTATCCCATGAGGCCGTGGCTGAAGCTGCTGTAATAGGAAAACCTGATCCTCTTAAAGGGGATTCCATCAAAGCTTTCGTCATACTTCGCATGGGCTTCAACTCCTCCGATAAACTGAGGCTTGATCTTATGTATCATGTAAGGATGAACCTGGGTCCAATTGCAATGCCTTCTGAGGTCGAAATTGTTGACTCACTGCCAAAGACCCGCAGCGGGAAGATCATGAGAAGGTTGCTTAAGGCACAGGAGCTTGGAATGGATCCTGGGGATGTGTCCTCATTGGAGGATTGAGTTCCTGCAGCCAGATCTTGCTTATGGAGTGCGAAACGAGGTGATGGGCGTAGCTCATCACCTCACTTACAGCAAATCTCCACAAAAATTAATCATTTGAGACAAGCTTTTCCCATTGATTTAACCTTTCCCTTACATGAGCATTCAACGTAAACTGCTTATAACTCTCAGCAGTACCAGCTGTCTTGCTTCGTTCAGGCTTCTGGGAAAGTAGACAACACCGAATCTTATTCTTATTTCATAATAATGAGCATTATATCATTAGAAGTATATTCGATAAGTTAATATGCTATTAATTTATTATTATATATTAAGAACCATGTGTCATTCACGACTCCGGTGGTACGGTCTGAAAACACGAACACTGTGGTGGTGGTGGTTCTACTTAATAAATAATTGGGAGTGGGGATGTCATTCCTCCTTCATCCCCTCTGTTTTTGAGAACTTCAATTTCAGTCATAGATAAATTTTAGACGTTTCTTCAGGCATTAATAATTCTATTTCATATCAATTTTAGAGAAAGCTATCAATTACTTTCCTTATCCCTTAGTATTTAGACTAAAATCCCCCTTCCCTAACTCTGTCCTTCAGTTGTTTCAACGTACTCCTGTGTTCAATCCCCATTTCCCAAACATCATCAAGAGTCAGACAAAGCACCCATTCATTAATTTTCTCAATATTCAAGTATGATCCAACCCTATCCCCTTCAGGCTCCTGCATATCAATATTGTTTTCCTCCTTGCCAATGCAAACAATTGAATCAGCATAAACATGCCTCCTCTCAAGAATCTCAACCTTGCCATCAAATTTATGCTCTGGATATTCCACATACTGCCTTATTGGTTCTGAACAATTGTCAAAATATAATAGTGATATAGCATTAATCGCATCACCCCTCTTTCAGATAAAGGTCTAAATTTGAATATATTTTTAAAATGGCACATATACTAACACTACTGGAAAAGGCACATGCCTTTGGAAACTACCAATAGCTTAGGTACATATAAAGAAAGAGAGTAATTTTCTTATTTGTAAAATTGTATTAGAGCAAGTGGATTTGGTATAATGGGTAAAAAAATAAGAGATAACAAAGCACTTGAAGACATACTTTTAGATGCACAATACCTAAGGTTGGGACTTTGTAGTAATGAAAAGCCTTACATCGTACCAATCTCATTCGGATACAAGGATAATACAATATATTTACATAGTTCCCGAAAAGGTACTAAGATCAACCTTATAAAACAAAATAAAAATGTTTGTTTTGAAGTGGATACTTTTTATGAAACTCTTCCATCAGATGAACCCTGTTCATATTATATGAAATACCAAAGCATTGTAGGCTACGGAACTGCAACAATTCTGGAAGATGAAAAAGAAATAAAAGAAGGTCTTAAGATCATTATTGATCGCTACCACAATAAAGAATACAGTATTGATGATCTAGACCTCAAGAGAGTGGCAATCATCCGTATTGACATAGATGATTTGCATGGCAGACAATATGGAATGAATGATGAATGATCTAATTAAACCAATTGTTTTAATGAAGAAGGAATAGGGACAGTATGAAATACGGACTTGGAATTGATGCCGGTGGCACTTATGCTGTCGCTTTTCACTTGTCGCATTTGTCTCTCGGAATTCTCGTTTAATTTCCATAGAAAAAAGACAAACGCGACAGCAAAGCTACATAAGATAAAGCATTTGAGACAAATTTTCCTTATTGATTCAAGCGTTCTCTTACATGTGCATTAAGCGTAAAAGGCTTATCATCCTCAGCATAATCTCCCAGCTTTTACATTTCATTCAAAAATGTTAAAGTGATTTTTCAGAGAAAATCAGTCATAATATCAATACTATCTGAAATTTTAAAAAAATAAAATGAGATGATCTGGTCTTATGATATGTAATGACCAAGTTTATAGGCAATGCTCTTGATTTTTTCCATGAACAAAACATATACACCAACGTACAACAACCGACATCCCAAAAAACAAGCTCCTGCCCGATACCACCCACATATTTATTAATAATGCCTATTTATGAGAATGACAGGAGATAAATAATGAGCACACGCGAGTATATGCTTGGGAACGTAGCGATCGCACGAGGGATCGTGGAAGGAGGAGGACGTGTCATTTCCGGATATCCGGGTACGCCTTCTTCTGAGATCGTAGATACGTTGTCCAAAATGAAGGAACGCGACTTTTATGTCGAATGGTCCGTTAATGAAAAAGTTGCAATGGAAGTTGCTGCAGGAGCTGCCATGACTGGTGTGCGTTCTGTGGTCACCATGAAGCACGTAGGTCTGAACGTTGCAGCAGACCCTCTTATGACACTGTCCTACATGGGAGTCAAGGGCGGAATGGTCGTCATTGTGGCTGACGACCCGGGATGTCACTCATCCCAAAATGAACAGGACACACGCATATATTCAGAGTTCTCACTCATGCCATGTCTTGACCCTTCCACCCCACAGGAAGCAAAGGACATGATACCTTATGCCTTTGAGCTTTCCGAGAAGTTCGAGCTTCCGGTCATATTCAGACCGACCACCAGAATATCACACGGCAAGGCAGATATCGAACTTGGTGAGATCACTGAACACAGAGTGCAAGCCAAGTTCGAGAAGGACACATCCCGCTGGGTAATGGTCCCAAGCAATGCGGTTGTCAGGCATCCACACCTTCTTTCAATACAGGATGGCATCAGGGAAGAGCTTGAGACATCCCCGTGGAACGAACTTACCCTCAATGAGAACTCCAAGATCGGAGTCATCGCAGCAGGTATTGCTTCGGTCTATGCAAAGGAAGCTATTGAGAACCTGGGTGTATCCGCATCATACTTGAAGATCGGTGCATACCCTGTCCCTGAAGGTCTTATCAAAAAGATGTACGAGCAGGTCGATACAGTTCTCGTTATCGAAGAACTTGAGCCCATTGTGGAAGACCGTTGCAAGATCATTGCAAAGGACATGGAAAGCAATGTCAAGATCATCGGAAAGACAGATGGCACTGTTCCAAGGGTCGGCGAACTTAATGTTGACCATTGCGTAAAGGCCATCGCAGATGTTTTCGGCATCGAATCAGGTCTGCCGGAGATCAAGGAGATTGAGATGGAACTGCCACCAAGACCCCCTGCAATGTGTGCAGGTTGTTCCCACAGGGCTACCTACTATGCCATGAAAAAGGTATTTGGCAAGAATGCGGTCTTCCCAAGTGATATTGGATGTTACACACTGGGCATACAGAATGGGACCGTGGACACCACCTTGTGCATGGGAGGAAGTATCACCGTTGCATCAGGCATCTATCACTCTGGTGAAAAGCAGCCTATCTGCTGTTCCATTGGAGATTCAACGTTCTTCCATACCGGAATGAACGGATTGCTCAATGCAGTATATAATAAGGCGAACATCACAGTTGCAATTCTGGACAACCGTATCACCGCAATGACCGGTCACCAGCCAAATCCTGGCATGGGACTTACATCCACAGGTGAGGCCACAAAGGAGATCGACCTTGAGCAGCTCTGTCGCGGACTCGGTGCCGAATTCGTCGAAGTTGTCGATTCCTTCGATGTGAAAGCAACGATAGAAGCATTCAAATGTGCAAAGGATTACGAAGGCACATCAGTGATCATATCAAAACAGCCCTGCATCATCTACGCACGCAGAACAGGTGTCAGGCTGATACCATTCAAGGTTGACCACGATAAGTGTGTAGGCTGTAGGATGTGTGTGAACCTTGGCTGCCCTGCAATTGAATTTGACAAGGAGACCAAGAAATCCACGATCAATGCAATGTGCACAGGATGTGGACTGTGTGCAGAAGTATGTAAATTCGATGCGATAAAGGAGGTTCAGAAATGAGCAGTAAGGCATCCAAGTTCGATCTTGTAATATCAGGTGTCGGTGGACAGGGAGCGATCCTCGCTTCAGATATCATCGGAAGGTCCGCAGTTATTGAGAACTACGGAGTTCGTGCAGCGGAAACTCATGGAATGGCACAGCGTGGCGGTTCAGTAGTCAACCATGTACGTATCGGCTGTGACCTTGGATCCATGATCCCCCTCAAAGGTGCAGACTGTCTTCTTGCACTGGAGCCTGTAGAAGCACTGCGCTATATCGATTCACTCGCAGACGATGGTGTTGTCATCATGAACACTGAAGCAGTTTATCCGGTGACAGTTACCACTGGAAAGGCACAGTATCCTGATGTTGAAAGCATCGTAGCAGAACTCAAAAAGACACACAGGGTAATTGCGTTCAACGCAACCGAAAAAGCGGCCGAGGCCGGAAGCAGACAGGCTATGAACGTAGTTCTTGTAGGTGCAGTCTCCAACTTCCTGCCGATCAAGACCGAAACACTGCTGGAACGCGTAAAGGAGATGGTACCGCCAAAGACCATTGATACCAACGTGAAAGCTTTTGAGATGGGAAGAAGTATGGTCGAATAAGACCATAGCTTCACTTTTTATTTTTATTTGCTAATAATTATTAGCAGTTGTTCACAGATGTACACCATCAAAACAGAAGATTTCAACCTTGAATATACCCTGGACTGCGGTCAGGTATTCCGCTGGGACAGGGACGGCGACTGGTGGACAGGCGTTGTCAATGGTGCTGTGGCACGTATAAGCCAGAACCCTGAGACCGGCGACCTCCGGGTAGATTCCTCTCTTGATGAGGCCTTTTTTCATAGGTATTTTAGACTGGATGATGACCTGCCGGCAATATTCAGGCAGATAAACAAGGACGAGCATATGGATATCGCCATCAACAAATATAGAGGATTGCGACTCATACGCCAGGATCCCAGGGAATGTCTGATCTCCTACATGCTAGCAACCGCTTCGAACATCCCCCGTATAAAGAAGAACATATCCATGCTCTCAGCACTCTTCGGGGAAGAAATTGAGAACGGTCATTACAGTTTCCCGAAAGTTGAAGCTCTCGCATCAGCCACTTGCGATGATCTTTGTGAATGCAAGATGGGATTTCGCACGGCAAGGATAATCAAAGCTGCGAATGCTGTCGCCAATGGCGATATTGTACTCGATGAACTGTTCAGTCTCGACTATGGCGAAGCTAAGAACGAACTGATGAAACTGGAGGGTATCGGGGAAAAGGTGGCTGATTGCATACTGCTCTTCGCTTTTGAGAAAATGGAAGGATTCCCTGTGGATACCCATGTAGAGAAAATAGTAAAGGCCTATTACGGGAACGACCCCTATTTTGAAGGCAATGCCACAAAATCAAAAATAGGTAATTGGGGCAGGCATTATTTCGGCGAATACTGCGGTTATGCACAGCAATACCTGTTCTACCAGAAACGACTTGAAGGTCTTATCTAAACTTCCGTTTTATAACCATCCATTGAGGAAGCTTCTAAACCCATCCTCTTTCAGTTCAAGGACCTGCTCACCTTCGAGAATTTCAAAGCCAGCCTTTACACTTTTGGAGATGTGCTTTCCAAGGGAACAGTTTGCAAGTTCTTTTTCAAGAAGCTCTCTTGCAGAGGTATGTTTTCGTGGAATTTCAGCCACATAGAAACCGTCCTTGATTGTAAATGAGTAAGCATCCTCATTGTCAACGTATTTGTCCCTGAACTTCTCGGCATGATCACGTACCCATACCGGAGGACCTCTGTGCATTTTGACATTAGGCAAAGTGCCTGACATAAGTTCCAGCATCACAACAGAATCCTCGCCACTCCATTTTCCAGCCTTGAGTACGGTAAATTCGTTCTTATCGAGCATTGGGACCACCGAGTTCTCCATTTTAGCGAACTGTGGATAGAATATATCATCAACCACATCCGGTGTCTTGAAGACGATGGCCAGCAGTGTTGAACCTTTCTTTTCCAGCCGTTCAACGATCTCAATGTCAGATATTGGTGGTATCAAGGATGAGAAGAACAGGCTTTCGTCCGGACTGCCAAGGAAACTGCGAGCCACATCAACAAATGTGCAGAACTTGTCCAGAGAGAGTGCAGCCGCCACATTCCTTTTCGGGTCAGTAGGGTCTATGACTACCAGAGGGTCCTCGAACTTCAGTTTCCCGTGTTCCAGAATATCGAGAAGCAGACCGGGCCTCCAATTAGATGCTGCTTCCAGTACCTTTTCGAATGAGCCGTAATTGATTACCAGAAGCTCGGTCAGATAGCCTGAAAATCCTTCGGTCTTAAGCTCTGAACCGTAAACTCCAGTCCCTCTCATGAACTGCTTGAGAAGCAGAACATCGTCCTCAAGCCCGTTCAGATTGGCCTTGATGAACTCGTTGTGGAAAGGTGTCCTGTCAACTGCTGAGATAATAGAACTTGCACTGGAAACACCATAGCACGGAACCAGATCGACATCGAATCCCTTGTATCGCATCTTCACGTAAGGATGTTCAGCATAATGCTCATCCCAATGTTCCGCCTCCTTTGCCACCTGCCTGCCAACTGACAGACCATAGCTTTCAAGGTCTTCACGGCTGGTATCATCTGGAAATGTGATGAATATGTCAAGGTCATGCGTGCCGGATATCCACGTACCCCTGGCAGCGGAACCTACAAGCTGTGTTTGTACATCCGTCAGGCCAACCTTGAATGTAAGGCAATCGATCTTGTACATCAGCTCATCGGCCACTTTGGTCAGGTGTTCCCTTTCCTTTTCAGTTGGCTTTATCTTTTCCAGAATGCTTTTTTTGAGGGATTCCATGTTAATTCTCTCGATAATCGTGTTCTTAGGGGTACTATCGTTCAAAGGTATAAACCATTTGAGATTGAAGATGGTTTTTGGAAATATCAAAGTACTTTTTCATTAATATTAAGAGAAAGAGGCATGACAAATAGGACTTATTCTTCTAAAAGATGTAGTGACTCAGTTGAGCTTATAGATGAGGATTTCTACAAAGACTAACAAAGTTAGATTTGTATGCAATTAATTTTTTTAGAATCGTGTATACTATATACAATAAACATATACTTATGTAAAAAAGTAGGCATACTCATAAAGTCTTAGAGTATAGTATTGCTCAAATACTGTGATTAATTCTGTATAAGTATAACTAGAATTTGTGCTCTTATTTTTGGCGAAATGTGATAAAAATGAAAATTAATAAAATATCAATTAAGCAATTTAGAGGTTTTAATGATGTTGAATTTCATTTAGGAAGTAGATTGACAGTTATAGCAGGGCAGAATGGAACTCAGAAAACTACTTTATTAGGAATGCTAAGTCAACCGTTTTCAATTCCAGATAAAGAGCATCCTTTATCTGGGGAAAAGCCACTTTGTGGTGGAAGGTTTAAATCTGGTTTTGCTGAGAAATTCAAATTGTCTGCTACTTTTGATAAACCTAAAAAACACGAATGGACTTTATATTTTGATCAAGATGATTTTCCAGAATACACAGTTGAAAGTATACGGAGGAGTAAAGCGCCAGGAGATATTCGTTTTTGGAAAAAGGGTGATAGGTCGAAAGGCTCTGGTTATGTCCAAAAGCCAGTCATTTATTTGAGTTTATCTAGACTTTTTCCAATTGGTGAGGATAGTAATCTTGATTCAAGTAATGATATTGAACTAACTGAAGAAGAATTCAAATTTTATGAGGAATGGCACAATAAAATCCTTATAATTCCAGATGTCAAAATTGAAAGTGCAAATTATCTTGCAAGCCACCAAAAAAATACGCTTGGGGCAAACACATCTTTTTATGACTGGAAAATGAATTCAGCTGGACAAGATAATATTGGCAAAATATTGTTGGCAATACTTTCTTTTAAACGTCTAATGGGCAGGGAGGGTTATGCTGGGGGTATACTTGCAATTGATGAATTAGATGCCACTCTATATCCAGCATCACAACTTAAATTGTTGGCAGCATTAAGAAAATTTGCTTCAAAGTACGATATACAAATACTTTTCACAACTCATTCACTTCCGATTCTTGAAGAGGCTTGCAAACTGAATTCAGATGAAAAGATTTCAGGACAAATTAATGTCGTATATCTTGAAAAAAGAGATAATAATATAATTCCAATTGAGAATTTACAATTTGAATCAATTAATAATAGGCTTCATGTAATTGCTGGAAAAGCTACTAAGAAATCGAAAATAACTGTTTACTGTGAGGATGACGAAGCTCGTATCTTTTTAAAGTCATTACTAAAAAATAAAAGAAACAAAAAATTGAATTATGTAGATGTAACATTTGGGTGTGAGAATTTAAAAGAACTTGCAAGAAAAAAAGTACCATGTTTCAGTTATCCACAATCATTGATTATTCTTGATGGTGATGCATCTCTTAAGGGTGTTAAAGCAAAAAATATATTACGTTTGCCTGGTAGTGAATCGCCAGAAAGACTTCTTGCTAAATACCTTTTTAATCTTAGTGATTCTGATAATTTTTGGGCAGAAATCGGTAGTGATTATACAAAACAGTTTGTTTTCAAAGATATTAGTTATAATGACATTTCTGATAGGGAAAAAGCAAAACAGTGGTATGGGATGCAAAAAAGTTATTGGGGTAGAAATAGTGCAAAATTGATTAATAAATGGATGGAAGACAACCAAGAAGTAGAATCTTTTTTGAATGAGTTTGATGAAACCTTATTGAGATACGAACATGAGTTAGGCATAGTTCTTGGCTAATCTAAAATAAATTAAGAAGTCTAATTTAATATAATGGCAGACAATATTAATGAAAATAGGAACTGCTTCAAATTGCCTATTCAAAAACTGTTTATCAAATCATAGCATAATGTACATGAACAAACACGGAACAGATTATGACAGTATTATACATTGTGGATTTTATTTTTTTAAAAACTTGTGGAGTAGATGAACTGTGAGTAGATTTTGTTCTCCTTTGAGATATCCTGGTGGAAAAAATCGTATTTTCAAGTTTGTTTCAAATCTATTTTACGAAAATGAGATGATAGGGGATAGTTACGCAGAACCATATGCTGGTGGAGCAGGTTTAGCATTGAAATTGTTATTTGAAGGCTATGTCAATCATATTTATATCAATGATTTTGATTATTCAATCTATTCTTTTTGGAAAGCTATTATTGAGCAAACTGATCGTTTCTGTTCTTGGATTGAAAATTGTGATGTTTCTCTGGAAACATGGCATGATTGTAAGGAAATTCAAAAGAATGGGTCTGATGACTATTTTGATTTAGCGACATCAACATTTTTCCTTAATCGCACTAATATATCTGGAATTATTAAAGGTGGAGTTATTGGGGGGGTAGCACAGAAAGGAAAATATAAAATTGATGCTAGATTCAACAAGAATGATCTAATATCGCGCATCAAAAAAATATCTGATTATCATTCACAAATTAGTATTTCTAATCTTGATGGCATTGATTTTTTAGAGAAATTTAAGGCAAATGCACAAGATACTTTTATCTATCTCGATCCGCCCTACTATAATAAAGGTGCAGATTTATATATGAACTTCTTTCAAGAAAATGATCATGCTACATTAAGTGAATATGTGAAAAAGCTGAATAACAAATGGATGATTTCTTATGACTATCAGGATTGCATAATCCGATTGTACGAAAATCAAAAATGTTTAAGTTATACTCTTTCACAAAATACTTCTAATAAAATGGGAACTGAACTTTTATTTTTTTCAGATGAGGTCAAATTTGAGGAATCAACTGTATTTTTGCGAGAACCAATTTTACTGAACAATTCAGTTGATTAATGTTGTTATATTTGTCTGAGCTTTTTTAGGCAAGCTATTCCCATATAGCAACTAATCAAAAAGTGTATCTCTAGCCCAATCCTGCCATTCCAAACGTAAAAAACTTGCACGCAGATATTGTTCAAAGGACAATAGTTGAAGAATACCCGGTTGAGATTATAGATGATAATTTCCACAAAGCCAAAGATACATAAATATTGTATCAAATTAAAGTCGTTGCAAAACAGATAACCATTTATACAGATGATAACTAATATTCTACTGTTAGCCACAAAGCTAAAAACAACTACCCACAGGCTTTTTGGGGAATTTACCACATTGATTGTGGAGCCTGTTTATCGGATAGTAATTCAATTTCTATAAAAAGGAGTAAATCACATGATCAGTGAAAGAATGGTTAAAGCATTGAATGGTCAGATCAACAAGGAGATGTATTCCGCTCATCTTTACATGGCAATGTCAGCCTACAGTTCAAACATCGGGCTTAGCGGATTTGCCAACTGGTTCATGGTACAGTATCAGGAAGAGATGTTGCATGCCATGAAATTTTACAACTACATTGTTGATCAGGGAGCAAAGGTAGAACTTCAGGCAATTGACAAGCCGGCACAGGAATTCGGCACCACCCTTGACATGCTCAATGCTACCCTTGAACACGAGAAGTTCATCACCCGTTCCATCAATGACCTGGTAGACCTTGCCATTGAAGAAAAGGACCATGCAACCAACATCTTCCTCCAGTGGTATATTACCGAACAGATAGAAGAGGAAGGCAATGATAATGAGATCATTGACAAACTTAAACTTGCAGGCGAGGAAGGAAACGGGCTTTTCATGATCGACAAGGACCTTGCAGCAAGAGTGTTCAATCCACCTGCCGGAGTAGCGAACTGGACACAGATCAGGTGATAATAAATGACAGAAAATATAGAAGGCGTTAAGCAAGTAAAGGGAACCATGCCAAAAGCCATCAGAATGGCCAAAAAGATGGATGATGACTTCGGGCAGGGAGTTGCAGGTTTCTACAAGGCCATCTGGAAGGACAGGGAAGAAGGGCTTTCAATGAAGAACAAACACCTGATGGTCTTCGCCATAGCATGTTCAAAGAACAACACTAACAGTGCAAAGAAGATCCTTGTGAAGCTCAAAAATCACGGTGCAACAAGGACAGAGGTCCTGGACGCAATGATGATGGCAGCATGGGCTGGTGGCATCCAGAACTTTACTGACATCAGCAGTGACGTACTGCCGGAAATGGAACAGATTGGATTCTAAGGCTTGATATAAGCCTTCTCTTTTTTAAAAACAAGAATAGAAGAGTGAAAAGCTCACTCTTCATCATAACCTATCTCTTCTTTTGTCAGATAACATGCAGGATCATCTGCCCAGACATTGCCATACACGGCTTCAGCCCGTACACGGAAATTAGCGTTGCACACATCGAACCACTTGCATTTTGCACATCTGTCAGCGTTCGCTTTGATAAGGAGTTTCCTGTCCTTGAGACCTGCCATGAGCTCATCGTTCAGGTCAGTCCATATCTCACTGAACTTCCTGTCCTTCACATTACCAAAGGTGTAATGCCTCCAGAACTGATCAGGATGAACTGAGCCGTCCCATGAAACACAACCAAATCCAATGCCAGTGGAATTACCGCGGTTCATCTTGAGAAGTTCATAGACCTCCTCTGCGCGTTCTGGATTCTCCTCTACAAGCCTCATGTAGATGTACGGACCGTCACAGTGATTGTCCACTGTCAGGACTTCCACAGGCATGCCTTTCTCATGAAGCTGCTTTGTGCGGTCCATGATAAGGTCAACGGTCTTGCGGCTTTCCTCATGGGAGAGGTCCTCTTCCACAAGCTTGGTCCCACGTCCGGCATAGACCAGATGGTAGAAGCAGATACGTGGAATATCCTCTTCCTCGATCATGTCGAAGATAGCAGGAATATCAGCCACGTTCTGTTTATTGATAGTAAATCTAAGTCCTACCTTGATGCCTTCTTCCCTGCAATTGCGAAGCCCTTCCATTGCAGCATCGAAAGCTCCTTCGACAGCCCGGAACTTATCGTTGGTCTCTCGCAGACCATCAATGGAAATGCCCACATAGGACAGACCGATCTCCTTGAACTTCTTTGCCATGGGTTTATCGATAAGTGTACCATTGGTGGAGATTACCGCACGCATACCCCTGGAGATCGCATACTCAGCAAGTTCCGGCAGGTCCTTGCGCATCAGCGGTTCACCGCCGGAGAAAAGCATCACAGGAGAACCGAACTCTGCCAGGTCATCTATCAGTTCCTTACCCTGCTCGGTGGTCAGTTCGTCCTCGAACTCCATGTCCTTTGCATGTGCATAGCAATGTACACATTTAAGATTGCAACGACGGGTCACATTCCAGACGACTACCGGTTTCTTATCCTTTGAGAATTGAAGCAGGTGTGACGGAAGTCTTTTTGAATCACGCCCGTAACGAAGGGCATCCGATGGCTCAACAGTTCCGCAATAGAGTTTTGAGATTCCTATCATAGTTATCCTCCTGCATGTATAATTTCGTTTTTTATGTGATCAGTTTTCAAGAGCCGCTTTTGCGACCCTTAGTATCTCTTTGAAGGTGTACTCATCAGGAGTGACATTCACTTCCACACCATATTCCTTCAATGTATTGGCAGTCGGAAGACCGATAGCTGCCACAAGGGAATTCTCAAGTACTTCCCTTATGGACTCGCCTTCACAAAGAGCCCCTGCACGGTCGAAGAAGCTTCTGACCATCATGGAACTGGTAAATGCAAATACATCGATCTCACCATTGAGACTTTTAGTTATAAGCTCGTTCTGCAATGCTCCGTTTGGCATTGTCAGTGTATAGACCTTTGTCTCAAGCACGTTCGCACCACAGTCCCTCAGGCCCGAGATCAAAAATGTGGAACCGTAAGCGCTCCTTGCAGTATCTATCTGTTTACCATTAACATCAGGACAGAGATATTCCACAAGCCCTTCTGAACTGTAGACTCCCGGCATCCCCATTACAGCTATTCCGAGATCTTCAAGCTGTTTACGAGTTGTCGGACCGATAGCTACCACATTTGTCTTGTTAAGAGCATCGATGAACTCGCTGTGCTTGTCCTCGGGTATCTTGGAAAGGGTATGGTCGATGCCATTGGCACTGGTGAATATAACATAATCGGATCTTCCGGAAAACACGTTCTCTGCAAATGCATCGAAATATTCGTCCTTCATATCCTCAAGTTCTATCATTGGGATAGCCACAACTTCAAAACCAAATGATTCTGCAAGTTCACGTGACTTTACCACATAGACCTCGGGTCTCATTATAGCTATTACAGGCTTCTTTCCGTTTTGGTCCATCTTATCACCATCAATAAATAGCAATATTTTCAGATCTGGGAACCCAGTATCTCATGAAGCTTGACAACATCGCCGATAACAGTAAGTGCCGGAGCCTTTACCCCTTCATCCTTTGATATCTTTGCGATGGTCTCGACAGTACCGATGGTCACACGCTGATCCGGACGTGTTCCCCTCTCCACCATTGCAACTGGGGTTTTTGGGTCCTTTCCGTTCTTCATCAGCTCGCCCATGTTACGTTCGAGCATCTTGACACCCATGAAGATAACGATGGTACCTCCAAAAGCAGCAAGTGTCTTCCAGTCAAGAGCAGTTTCCTCTTTTGTAGGGTCCTCATGGCCTGTTATGAAAGTGACCATTGAAGCATGATCCCTGTGTGTAACAGGAATTCCAGCATAAGCCGTAGCTGCAAGAGCAGATGTAATGCCCGGAACTATCTCGAACTCGATACCTGCTTTCACCAGTTCTTCAGCCTCTTCGCCGCCACGTCCGAACATGTAAGGATCTCCGCCTTTGAGACGGACCACCATCTTACCTTCCTTTGCTTTTTCCACGATAGCATCGTTGATCTCACTCTGGGTCAGATTGTGGTCCCCTGCGTGTTTACCTGCATCGATCTTCTCTGCAGCCTCGGGCATGGAAGCCAGTATCTTTTCCCCGGGAAGCTGGTCGAAGACGATAACATCAGCAGTGTCAAGAAGCCTGCGTGCTTTCAAGGTCATCAGTTCAGGGTCTCCGGGACCGGAGCCTACAAGATATACTTTTCCGTATTGTTGAGCCATATTACCAGATATCCTCAATTAGTGTTTTGGAGATGTAATTACCTGATATAATAAATAGATTGATATATGTGATTTCTGCCATCTCAAAAATGTCCATAAAGAAGCAGCCAAAGAAAATGAATCACTGTTAGATAAGACATAGAAATAAGAATATAATGAATAAAATGAGAAATGTTGCCTGATCATAGGCAACAACTGTGATATGATCAGCCCTGGCTCAGAATATAAAATAGCATTTCCTTGTTCAACTTTCCTTCACGTGAAAGTTTTTCAGCTATAATATCATCTGATATCCCTTCAGATCTCAGAGCATTGATCCTTTCAGCAATAGCCGGAGATACAGTATAGTATTCATTGATATCCTTTCTGTGACCCCAGACATCCCCTACAATAAGCTTGATGTTCTGCATATCCATGAACATTTCAATTGATTTGGATACAGTACGCCTATATGAAGTCGGTATCTGAATTACCTCGACATCTTTACATCTCTTTACAAGGTTAAAGATATCTTCATTGGAGGGTCTGAATGCAAGATGGATGATCTTTTCGTTAGTATCAAGTTTTTCAATTTCTTTCCTTTTGCTTACGATTCTAATTTTCATAGGAACACCTCATTATATTCAAACAGTCCTACCAAACTTAATAAATTAATTGATACTAAGTAACCTATTAAATAATTAACGATTGAAACGTTTTTTTAAGTTTGGGCATCTCAAATTAGTCCCATGAACCTTCTAATTTGATGCCCTCGAAACTGATCAATCATTGAGGCGAATTTTTACGGAATCGGCATGCGCCTGCAACCCTTCTTTTTCAGCAAGGGATATTATCGTATCTCCGATGGAGCTTAAGCCTTCCTTCGTTATCTTCTGTATGGTGGAATATTTCAGGAAATGGTGAATATTCAGACCGGAATATATCCTGGGATAACCGGCTGTGGGGAGGACGTGGTTCGTACCCGATGCATAATCACCTGCTGCAACCGGAGCATAATTACCGATAAAGATAGAACCTGCATTCTCGATCCTATCGAGAACTGCATCATCATCTCTAACCATGATCTCAAGGTGTTCCGGTGCAAAATCATTGGATATTCCTATACATTCATCCATGGAATCCGCAACGAGGATAGCTGCATTCTCAAGAGATTGGTCAACGATCTCCCTGCGTACAGCAATAGCAGCCTGCTTTTTGACCTCGGTGTTAGTCTGTTCTGCAAGTTCAGATGATGTGGTCACGAGCACGGAAACCGCTTTTGGATCATGCTCTGCCTGTGCGAGAATATCAGATGCTATCATAGCAGCATCTGCAGAATCATCTGCAATGATAAGCACTTCACTCGGACCTGCCGGGAAATCGATCTCCGCTTTATCCCGGACCATCATCTTGGCAACTGTCACGAACACATTTCCAGGTCCCACGATCTTATCAACGCTTAATACCGTCTCAGTACCGTAGGCCATTGCAGCGATCGCCTGAACTCCACCGACCTTATAGATATGATCTGCACCAGCCACTTTGCCTGCCACGATAGTAAGCGGATTTACCTTTCCATCAGAACCAGGGGGAGTACACATAACGACATTCTTTACTCCTGCGACCTTTGCAGGGATTATGGTCATGAGTGCAGTGGATGGATAAGAAGCACGACCACCTGGAACATAGGCACCTACCGATGCTATCGGAGTGGCCATCTGACCAAGTTTGATCCCAGGAGACGGTTCTATGTACCATGTCTTCTGTGGAAGCTGTGCTGTATGGAAGTTTTTGATGTTCTCCGCTGCAACCTTAAGATGGCTGAGAAGTTCAGCATCGACCTCTTCCATTGCCTGCTCGATCTCTTCGGAACTGACCTCAATATCATGAATGTCAGCCCTGTCGAACTTCTTAGTATATTCACGCAGGCCTTCATCGCCTTTCTCCTGCACATCCTTTAGAATTGATGAAACAGTATCAGCAACGTCCATCATATCTCCGGTGCGGCAGAGAAGCTTCTCCATCTCTTCGTCAGTGACTTCCGATAGGTGTTTATACAGCATATGATCATCTCGTTTTAACCAGTGACAAAAAACAATAACAATTGGCATTTACGAACAGAAACCAAAAATGGATAGTTCAACATCACTGGAAATCATTGAATGTCTTTTGGTTTTTGTCCAGTATTGTATCTAGAGTATTTGAACTTATAGGTATGCTTTCAAAGTGCTTGTCCTTGACCCGAACACCGATACCGGACAGTATATTGTAAGCGACCTTAGGCCCGACAAGTTTTGATAATATCGACATGTCAGCACCCTTAAGTTTTGCAACCGAAACAAAGCCCGCATTGTACAACTTACGTGCCCGCACACGTCCCACACCCTTTATGCCCACAAGTTCCATGAGATCAAGCCCTGCACCGTAACGTATCCTTTTCTCAAGACTGTACGCATGTGAAGAATATTCCACACCCAGCAACTCTGCCAGTTTTGCAGCAGCATGCATCAGCCATTCCGAAGTATCTGCAAGGGCATGAATATCCCCTTCCCCCACATTGAAATGCCGGGTGATGTCCTCAGCAGATACCTCGGAGACCCACTCTTCAAGAAGCATGGCGGTCTTCACCTCACCCATGAACCATTCATAATCGGTCTCCTTGAACTGATTAGGAATATCATGGAATTCATCATTATGAGCCACGATATAGTCGTTCACTATCGTATAATCGGTATTACGAAGGTAGAGCTGCCTCATGTCCGGAGTACTGCAAACAAGATGCAGAAGGGTCATGTCTGTCACTTTGACAGCATCCTTACCCGCATCCCTGAAACCATCGACTATCTTTGAACCTGAAAGCGGGTCTATATAGAGCATGGATATCAGACCGCCAAGCCGAGTACCTCTTAAGAGCAGCTTACTTGCATCTTCGATATCCTCGGTTTCACTCACCATGTCATTATCGATGAGGAATTCCAGACAGTCATTGATGACCTCTTCCAGCATCCATGCATCCTGCTGGTAAGCGAAGAAAGTAGCTCCAAAAAAATCGAACAACTCCTGCCTCGTGGAAGCAAAACCGTTCACGATTGTGGACAGCACATGTGTTCGCAGTGCGTTCTCTGTCCCGAGCTTCGACCATATATCTTCCGCATCAGCTTCAACATAGTTCTCCATAAGCTGTGCAAACTCGTCATATGTCTTCGCGATAAGAACCGACTCCCCATACGGATCGAGATGAGGCCGACCTGCTCGTCCTGCCATCTGTTTATATTCGAGTACCGGGATCGGCTGCATACCAAAATTGGAATCGAACCTGCGATAGCTCCTGATTATAACACGTCTTGCAGGCAGGTTCAACCCCGCTGCCAATGTAGGTGTGCTGGAAATAAGCTTGATGAGGTTTTGCCTGAATCCATTTTCCACAAGCTTCCTGTGGCTCGAGTTTAAGCCCGCATGATGAAAAGCAACACCCTTGCGAATGCAATTGCCAAGTACGATGGCAGTGTCGGTCTCACCTGTGGACTCCACCTCATCAGCTATCCCTGCCAGCTTGATCTTTGCATCATTATCGAGAATTTTCGCAACCTTTGAAGATGCGGTCTTTGCAAACCCCGCACAATTTCGCCTGCTGCTTTCAAAAACAAGACACTGCCCTTCTGCTCTGATAGTATCCAGAACAAGGTTCACAGCATCGTCCTTGTCGAGCCGGTCTATTTTCTTCTGGCTTCCAGGGAAGTTGATGGCTTCTCCGAAGAACACACCTTCATGAAGGTCAGTAGGTCTCCATTCGCTAAGCACAAGACCCGCACCGAGCCAGTCTGCCATCTCCCGTGCATTCCCTACGGTGGCAGAAAGTGCCAGTACCTGTGCATTAGGATTCAAGCGCATCAGTTTAGTGATCGTGACCTCCAGAGTAGGTCCGCGGTTCTTAGAATCCAGCAGGTGTATTTCATCAACAACAACAGTGGTGATCTCATCCATCCATGAAGTGCCATTGCGAAGAAGGGAATCGGTCTTTTCAGATGTGGCAACGATGATATCGTTAGCTCCCAGCCAGTCAGCCCTTGAATCCAGATCCCCCGTAGAGATACCAACCTTGATACCAAAAGGTGCAAGTTCCCTGAAACGCTCGAACTTTTCAGAGGCCAATGCACGAAGAGGAACGATATAGAGAGCTTTACCGCCTTCACGAATAGCCTTTATCATTGCAAGTTCCGCAAGGAGCGTCTTACCTGAAGCTGTGGGTATGGCGGCAAGGAGATTCTTCTTTTCAAGTAGACCCATCTCTATTGCTTCAGCCTGAGGAGGATACAGTTCCTTAATGCCGGAATCCTCATAAAATCCAATAATATCCTCTGGAATGTCAAGCTCTCGTATCATCATGGAAAATTCACATCACTGTTAGAACATTTGATTCAGTATTGTATAAGTAATTTCTTAAAAACTGGTGATAGCTGCTATATCTTCAATTGAATCGAAGATATAAAAGCATAGGTTCTACTATTCTGTATCCACCTGTTACAAAAAATAAATGTATTCGAACTGCCCTAAAATATGACAAATACATTAACCAGTATGCATCCAAAACTGACCTCAATATTAAGATCAGCTTAAGCGAAGACAATATTCATTCAAATGTTACAGGTTCATCGTCTATCAAAAGTTGTTTTATTACAGGAGAACATCCCGGACCAACTGAAACGACCACGGATGTGTTTTCGATCTGTTTCTGTATAGGTATGCCCTCCCCCTCCGGTACAAAGTAACTTTCGATTCCCCACCTGACATTCATAATGTTGCCATTGGGCCATCTGATCGTTCCTTTCATACAGACCTCTTCACCATTGGTATCGGGTTTTGTATGGCTTACTGAATCGATAGTCCAATATTTCTCTTTTTCAGAAAGGATAGCATATATTGGCTCCCCTGCCACAAAATCATGATCATACGGAATTATATCCAGATCGATCGTTGAAATTTCATAGTTCAGGGTAACGTAATCTCCTCGGAATATATCCCTCGGGTCTACGGGTTCGGTCTTTAGTAAAATATCTTTGCCTAAACTTAGTGTGACCGCTTTAGGCAGGAATATCAATGAGATGATGATCAGTGAATAAGCCATAAGCAAAAGAAATCTCTTCGAATTCATATTACATTGTCCCCTTTGATCTCGTTTATGATCGATCGTCTCTTATCTTCCAGATACCACCCCAGAATTACGAGAATGATCCCTCCGGCAATGAAGGCAAGAGATCTGGGCAACAACTCGTAAAGCGTTGTAAAATACAGATTCAAAACACCCAACACAAAAAAACCCATCCCGATATTGACAAAGGGTACTGTGGCTTTATAATATCCGATAAGGATGCTGCCAATGGATAGTACGAAAAAGATCAGATTAAATGCTATGAATAATATTGTAGCTGTTTTTGGGTCCATTTCCATGTAAGTATGACCAGATTTCACAATTGGTGTGGTCAATGCATCTATGAAGAAAGTTAACGACCATGTGCCTATCCAGCCTAAAAATGCAATTGCAAGTACAATGACTTCGTATTTTGTGCTTTTGATCTTACGGTACATTGAAACATTCGATGCTAAAAAGATAAGGGACGTTATCATGAATATCAGGAAAAGCATCTGGACCTGCCAGTTGATTGGGGTGAATCGGGTCAATATGAACCTATATGGTATTTCTAAACTGAAGTAAAAATATGAAGCCAGGATGAAGAATAGACCAAAACCCTGATGGATCAGCCTGAAATTTGCATATTTTTCAAATTTCATGTGCAGTTGCCCAAATCCATAGAGATTGATACCAAATAAAAGGTATAACATGAATATCTCGAAGCTGCTCAGTAGCAGGTCCCGGGTCTGTGAGATATAGAACATTGTCCAAAGAGCAAATGTGAAAATATTCAATGACAGGATGCTTGACGATCTGAAAGCATAACCAAAAGGAAGTATGGCCAGGAACCATACCAGTATAAGCCAATGCTCATTCGCATTCACATGAAAGATCTGGGCAATCAGGAATATTGTTACACCCACGAACAATGAACCAAGGAAAAGCATTGCATCACCCATTTCAGGGTGTGTTTTCCTATTAAATTTCAAATTCCAGCCAGCGAAGTAAGTGGCATATGTGGTACCAACCAAGAGTATCATTTTTACAACAGTAGGGATCTTTTGCCAGTTCGAGGCAACAAACAGTATCGCCCCAATACCGATCAGAAAGGCACCCAATATTGAAACGACTGTAATGAGCTTGGATGGATTTTTATTCAGACTGATCTTTTCAGTTCCAGAAGGCGCCTTGGCCAGCCCATATCTCGACAAGATAAGCTTTGCCTGATGATCGTCAACGATTCCATCCCTGCTCCAATCCTCGACCTCTTCTCGAAGCCAGGTCTTATGCTCATTATCCCCCATAATGAGGATATTAAAGAATTTAAGAGTATTTAATGTTTTTGTTACGATGTTATGATAAATAAAGAAAAATGATCAAGATCAAGATATCTTGCCATAAAAAGATCGATACGGGAACAACAAAGTAAACAAAAAAATAGAAGAGAGTAAAATAAAATAGAAAGTAAGAAAATACAGCTGTTAAGCCGCTTTCCCGGATCATTCGTTGCTCAGTTCACCACTGAAATACTTGTCGTAAGAATACATATCGAAGTGACCGTGTCCGCTAAGGCAGAACAGAATGGTCTTCTCTTCTCCGGTCTGCTTGCACTTGAGAGCCTCATCGATAGCGCATTTGATAGCGTGGTTGGACTCTGGTGCAGGTGGAATACCTTCGCTGCGGGCGAACATAACACCTGCTTCGAAAACCTCTACCTGATGATAGCTGGTAGCTTCCATAAGATTATCTGCGGTCAACTGGCTGATTATAGGTGAGCAGCCGTGGTATCTTAAGCCCCCTGCATGGATGGCAGGTGGCATGAAATCGTATCCGAGTGAATACATCTTAAGGAGGGGGGTCAGTTTTGCCATGTCACCATAGTCATACTGGAACTTGCCGTCACAAAGGGTTGGACAGGCAGAAGGTTCCACAGCAATGATACGTGGATCATGGGTGCCCTCGATCTTATCCCTCATGTATGGAAGGCTGATACCTGCAAGGTTACTTCCGCCACCACAGCAACCGATGACTATATCAGGATATTCCTCGACCTTATCTAGCTGTTTCTGGGCTTCAAGACCTATAACTGTCTGATGTAGCATGACATGGTTGAGCACACTGCCAAGGGCATATTTGGTATTGTCGTGCTTCACAGCATCCTCTACAGCTTCTCCAATAGCAATACCAAGACTGCCTGCAGTGTCCGGATATTTTTCAAGCATGTGACGTCCGAACTCAGTATCAGGACTTGGCGAAGGTACTACCTTTGCACCCCAGAGATTGATCAGGGATTTACGGTATGGTTTCTGCTCGAAGCTTGAGCGTACCATGTAGACCTTACATTCGATATCAAAATAATTACAGCTAAGTGAAAGTGCACTGCCCCACTGACCAGCTCCGGTCTCGGTGGTTATCCTCTCTGTGCCTTCCTTCATATTATAGTAAGCCTGTGCAACAGAAGTATTTGGTTTGTGACTGCCTGCAGGACTGACGCCCTCATACTTGTAGTAGATCTTTGCAGGTGTGTCAAGCAATTTTTCAAGCCTGTGTGCGCGGAATAGAGGAGCAGGTCTCCAGAGCTTGTATATTTCAAGAACCTCTTCCGGAATATCAATGTATTTCTCACTGCTCATTTCCTGTTTGATGAGCTCCATAGGGAAAAGAGGAGCAAGGTCCTCTGGTGCCAGTGGCTCATTATTTGCAGGATTAAGTGGAGGAGCCAATGGAGTGGGCATATCCGGAAGGATATTATACCATTTTTTTGGCATCTCGTTTTCATCAAGTAGGATCTTAGTAGGTTCCATAGATATTCCTCATATAATGCACAAATAAGTACTATGATGTAGTTTAAATTATGATATATAGATGTTGTGTTCTGAGTTGAATCAATAGCTACAACTTACAAAATAAAACAAAATTACCCATGGATGCTCTGCTTCCTCCAACTCCAGAAGTTAAAAACATCCGAGCGCTTCAACCATTTAAGCCTTAGGGTTTGCATCCAAGTGAGACACGCTCTTCCGGAATCAGTTCGAGGTAGAAATCGATTATTTGCAGGTCATTGAAATTCTTATTATGTAAAGCATCAAAGAACCTGTCAAGAACGTAGATGGTCTTCTTTTCAATTGGGTTTGAGGACAAAAGCGCTTCAGCTTCCTTAACAAGACCTATCTTCTTTAAACTTGTAGCTATACATTCGATCGTGTTCCTGTCGTGCTTGATAAATTCTTGTCTGATATGATCAAGGTCGACATATCCAGATGAAATTGACAAGTTCATACTTTCCGGCTTATCTCTTTCCAGTTCCCTGCAATCCCTTGCAGTTATATCGGAATAGAGATTGTTGTACCTACAGGTCAGATCTTTGTGTTTTTCAAGATACCAGGACCAGAAACCATTGGTGACCTGATGATCAGCAGCATACCTATGGTCATCTAGTTGCCTTGTCTTCGCATTCTCAACAAGCCACTCCTTACGCCACATGTTAAATTCTTCTTTAGAAGACGCAGAGCTCAAACTGAAAATATGATGCCCCATAGAACCATTCGCATCCATCATACAATAACACCCATTTAAACACGTTTTCAAATTGTTGAATATGATACAAAAATAACAGGTAATACCATTCCTGACCGACACACAATAATCATTCAAAAATATATGAGTCCCCGAGATTTCATCAATATCATATATATGATAACCATAAAATAAGTGGCATTTTTGTATTTAAGTTTATCTACAAGAATTTAGATAGTAATCATCATCATGAGGATGAATCCACAGCCCATATCCGTATTTATAATAGATCGGAATAAAAATGCCAAGACGTATAAAGATATCATTTGTAATATATTAATATATAAATGCCACCAACACATATAAGCAGGAAGCACCATAATGGATTCAGATAATACTTGTTCATCGAAAATTTTTGACCAGGTTCAATACCACTCGATAATTCATCACACTATTGATACATTCTAAAAAAATAATATTGCAGGGAACACTAATGGCATCAAAAACCGAAACCACAATGAAAGAAGATGAATTGCTTGAAAAGGTCGTCTCAGGAGAAATGCCACTCCGGAAAATAGATGCATATACAGACACTGATACAGCTGTGAGGGTTCGAAAATGTGCCATTGAGAAGATGAATGGAATTAAGTTCGAACACATACAAAACTATACGATCGATGCTGAAGCAGCCACCAAACGCAACATCGAGAACATGATAGGCACCATACAGATCCCGCTTGGTGTTGCAGGTGCTATAAAAGTGAATGGAGAATATGCCAACGGAGACTTCACGCTTCCCCTTGCAACCACTGAAGGAGCACTCGTGGCAAGCGTCAACCGTGGATGTACAGTAATTACAGCTTCAGGCGGTTCAAATGTAAGGATATTCCAGGACCTCATGACCCGTGCCCCGGTATTCAAACTGGAGAATGTGAACAAGGTAAAGGACTTTGTGGATTGGGTCAAAGAACCGGAAACTTTCACAAATATGAAAGAGAAAGCAGGCGAAACCACACGTTTCGGAGAACTGCTCAGTGTAGATTCATTCATCACAGGGAATACTGTATTCCTAAGGTTTGCCTATGACACCAAGGACGCAATGGGAATGAACATGGTAACCATTGCCACCGATGCTGTGCTCAACTTTATCTCAGAAGAATTCGGAGCTTACCCGATCTCACTTTCAGGCAACATGTGCACCGACAAAAAACCGGCTGCCATCAACAATATACTTGGCAGGGGAAAAACCGTTGCTGCAGACGTTACAATTCCAAAGGAGATCGTGGAGAAGAAACTGAAGACCACCCCGAAGATGATGGAAGAGGTCAATTACAGGAAAAATCTCCTGGGTTCAGCAAGGGCAGGTGCATTGGGATTCAATGCCCATGCAGCAAACATTATCGTAGCACTCTATCTGGCATGTGGTCAGGATGCTGCCCATGTTGTAGAGGGAAGTAGTGCCATAACAACAATGGAAGTAAATGAGAACGGAGACCTTTACTGTGCAGTCACCCTCCCGTCAATACAGGTAGGAACTGTTGGAGGCGGAACAGGCATAGCCACCCAGAGAGACTGCCTTAACCTGCTGGGAGTTGCAGGAGCAGGAGAGGTGCCCGGGCATAATTCGAAGAAACTGGCAGAGATAATCGCCGCTGCGGTCCTTGCAGGTGAAATATCACTGATAGGAGCACAAGCTGCCGGACATCTGGCAAAAGCACACGCAGAGCTGGGGCGTTAATTCAGCTTAACTTTTTACAGAGGGCACATCCTTTTTAAAAAAAGGATTTACCCTCTTTGTGATAAATAGATGCTCTCGATACGATCTATCGTTTCAGCCTCTTCCGGAGATTTATCTCCCCTCACACTTACAAGCCGGGGAAAACGGAGAGCATATCCTGAACCATAGTTCGTACTTTTCTGGATCTCCTCAAATTTGATCTCGAACACCACATCAGGTTTAAGCTCGATCTCCCGACCCGATTCACCAACAATAAGCTCGGAGAAGGTCTCAGTGAGTTCAGCAAGCTGTTCATCTGAAAAACCTGTAGCCACTTTGCCGATAGGAAGGAATGTTCCAGCTTCCGGGTCAAGACATGCCAGGGCATAAGAGCCGATAAGATTTGCACGCTTCCCATAACCCCATTCCGCACCAATGACAACGAGGTCGAGTGTCTCCATGACAGACTTCATCTTGAGCCAGTTCTTACCCCGCTTACCGGGAGAATACGGAGCTTCCGGGTTCTTGAGCATGACCCCTTCGTGTCCACCGTCCAACGCATCAGTATAGATCTTGTTCACTTCGTCCTCAACATCTGTAAGGACATGCTTATGCACCTTGATGCTATCACAATTCTCCACACATGAGACCAGTTGTTCCTTTCTTTTCAAAAAGGACTGGTCCATCAATACATCTCCATTAAGATAGAGGATCTCGAAAAGGTACAACGTAAGAGGGAACTTACGAACCATTGCCTCAACATCATACTTTCTCCTGAAGCGTTTGAGTATGTCCTGGAAGGCACGAGGGGCTCCATACTCATCGACCGCTACAGCCTCCCCTTCCAGAATAGCGGAATCCGCCTTCACATGGAGCTTCACTGCCTCAACGATATCCGGCAGAGATAATGTCACATTCTCAAGCTTTCTCGAAAAGATGTTGACCGAATCCCCATTCTTATGAATTTGAACCCTTGCGCCATCGAACTTCCACTCGACAGCCAGCTTACCAAGGTCCTTAATAGCCGTCTCGATGCTCGGAGTAACCTGTGCCAGCATCATCTTTATCGGACGGTCAAGCTCCACCCTGAGCTTTGATATCTCCTCAATACCACCCTCTTTTGCAGCAACTGCCACAAGACCCAGGTCGTTGGTCACCATAAAACCACGTTCAATTTCCCCTGCCGGAACATCGAAAGCCCTAGAGATAGCATCACGAACGATCCCTTCACCGACACCAATACGAAGGTCCTCGATCGCCAGTCGGGCAAGATAACGTGCTTCTTCAGAGCTGGATGAATTGAAAAGGAATTGCAGGTTCCTCATCTTATTACTCTGTGAACCTGAGCCTGAAGATCTGGAAATATCAAGGAAACGACCAAAGACATCCATTATAGAGATGGAAGGTTCCTCACCCATGAATGCAGAGAACGTAGACTGGTTCTTTTTCTTTTTACCAAGTGCCGCTACCGCTGTCTCGCCTATATCGCCGGTGGAACGGACAAGGTCCTCAATATCTTTCAGGGAAAGACCGGATGATCTCGAAAGGGCACCATACAAAAGGCTCGTACCCACACCAAGCTGTTCAACACTCCATGCAGGAAAAACATCCCCCATCACAAAATGGGTCACGACAGGAAGTTCCTCCGCCGACACCGACTTTAACATATCCGAAACAACATCGGTTATCTCCAGTGAACTTGAGATATGTTCGATATGTTTACAAACGTCAGCGAATTCCTTGAAATCGGTCATGTATAGATATTCCTGTCGTTCCCATCAGGTAACCAGATAGCCATCAGTCCTTGTAGATGGATACAATATCGCTCAAGATAGCACTTGCAGTCTCAATAGAACCTGCACCCCTGCCTGTAACCGTAATGGTCCCTGCAAGATCGGTACACACCGATGCAACGTTCAACGTACCGCCCACAGCCAGAGGATGGGATGCCGGTACAAGGCGTGGTGAAACACGAAGACGATCCTTCTTGACCTCACCTATAAGCTTGATGACATAGCCTTCATCATAAGCAAGAGAAAGAGATTCCAGAGTTACCTTGGTAATTCCGGTAACATCCACATCCTGATAGGTTGCATCCTGATTGAATATGGAATTTGCAAGAATTACAAGTTTACATGCCGTGTCGATACCTTCCACATCATAGGTAGGATCGGTCTCAGCAATACCAAGCTCCTGTGACTCCGCAAGCATCTGCTCATAAGAAGCATGCTCTTCCATCATGCGTGTCAGAATGTAGTTACATGTACCGTTAAGGATGCCTTCCACACTGAGAATCTCATTTCCGGCAAGCGTATCCCTCACAAGATTGATGATAGGCATCGCACCACCGACAGTGGCCTCAAAGAGCAACTTACGGTCAGCTTCATTCGCAGCTTCGACAAGTTCCCGATATTTCAACGCAAGAGGACCTTTATTAGAGGTCACCACATGTCTGCCAAACTCAAAAGCAGCAACCATATTAACAAGGCCGATACCACCGGTCTCTATATCAGTAGGAGTGGTCTCGATCACAATGTCATGGTCCACACTTTTGATGACATCTTCCCCAGTAAGATTATCGATAGCAACAGTACCGAATTCCCGCTTTCTGCCAAGTGCAGCTTTAAGGTCTATACCAGCAAGATTTACCTCAGCGCCTTTGGAATCCGCGATGGCCACAACGTCGAGGTCGATACCAAGAGACTTTAATTCATCACCCTTTTTCAGAAGGACCTCTGCAACACCCTGTCCAACTGAACCAAATCCAATAATGGATGCACGTACTTTTCTCATTGAATATCACCTTTATGAAATTTCAGCTTCAATTGGTTCTATGACCAGAAGATCCTTCTTGATCGCGACCTGCCTAAGGACCGATATCGCTTCATGAAGCTCATTCTTACCCACAGCATCTATCTTTAAGGAAGCAGATGAACGCATATCTATCTGCGGCATTGAAAGAGAAATGTTCACGACCTCTGCAAAACCGGTCTTATCAATAGTATCAATGGTATCCTGTATATCAGTATGAACTATATGACCTATCAGGAGGACAGCACCATGTGCTGTGAAACGCTTCTCATCAACCCTTGCAACACCAATTCCATTCTCTTCAAGACGACCTATAAGGACCTCAAGATTGGCTGGTTCGATCTCAAAAACAAGCTGTACCGGAATGGTACTTCTTGGAGTTCGTTCTTCATGATGATGCACGATCGATTTCAAGTTCCCTTTTAGCTCCGAAATCGGATTCAAAGCCAGAAGCAATTGTCCTGGAGTGTCCTTTAATTCAATGTCCATTGAAACTCTCATGTGTTCCCTCTTAGGCATTCTTCATATAAATGTATTGATAAGCCATATCATCAGTTCTTAAAATAGTACGGAAGCAAAAAAACTTATTTCGTATCGTCAGGAATTATAATGATGTTGCCCCGCCCTTTCTTGAACTTTTCCACAAGTCCGCGGTTTTCCAGATCAGAGACTATCAGACTTACCTTCGCCTCGGAATATCTCAATTTCCCACGCAGGTCCTTTTGGGTTATGCGTCCACCATTTGCAATAACGATGTCCAGAACTTCCTGAAGGTCATCAGGCAGGACAGGTGGTTCAGCTTTAGTGATAATATCAATGGTTTCCGAATCATCGGTAATAGTACCGACCAGCCCATCTTCCCTCACATCAACGGAGAGGGACCCATCTTGTAAAGTAGCATCATTATCCCAGTCAGATGAAGTATTGACCAAACTCCCTTCATTCGCCCCTTTCTTATTTGAATACACATATGCTGACAAAACGAGTACAAAAAAGATCAGCAGAACCGCTACATAGGTCAGATCTGAGATTTCCGCATCCTCCTCGATCAGCTGCGAATCGGCTTCAAATGCTTCGCTCAAATTAGCTATTTCAGCATCTTCGAGGTCCTCATTTTCATAGGAAGGAAGAAGAAGAAGGTCGATTATGTAATCACCATCATCGGTTATTGTTATTGATTCCTGTGCAGACGCTACGAGACTATTACCAGTATAATAAGTAGCAACTATCACATAGTCACCTGGAGCCAGGTCCAGGGAATAGACACCATACTTTGCAACTATGGACTGCGGAGGAGTGGAATTGACCTCAATTAAGACATTCTCAAGAGGTTCAAAGGTGTCCCATTCATAGATAGCCCCATGTATCGTTGCAGTTCCAACAGCTCCCACAGGAACAATAAGCAATATTAATGTAAGAAATGTACAAACCCCAAATAATGTCCTGACTTTCACAGTGTTATATTGCCGGGTTCTACTTTTATAGTTTTTTATTCCTGAATTAGTAGTATTGAAGCGAATTGTATCTCTGGAATACTAAATAATAGGAACACCGAAAATATTGAATAGCTAAACAGTATAAATATAAAGGGACGGGGATTTCAGATAAAAACGTGAGATCATAGGTTTATATCGTAAAATAACCTTACTTTAAACTTCAATTAACAAAATAATTCAATATAAAGTATTATAAAGTAAAAAAATGCTTTTAATTCCCCAGATAATACTTTAGATCATCTTAGTTATGAGAATCAATTAAAGTAAGCTTATATCCCACGCATCCAAGTTGAGCTTGTAAGTTCATTACATCGATAATCAAGATCGTATCACATAGAAAAAAAGGAAGGGATCCATTATGAAGAATAAAACAATGAAAGGGTTTGCACTGATCGGTGCCATACTGATGATATTAAGTCTTCTTCCTGTGACTGCTTTTGCTGCCAACCAAGGGGATAATGGTGTTGGAGCCATAGATGCAGACAGGATAAAGTTACAAGAACACAAAGATGAGAAGATCACACCAAAGTTTGCTGCCAATCAAGGGGATAATGGCGTTGGGGCCACGGATGCAGACAGGATAAGATTACAGGAACATAAAGATGAGAACATCACACCTGAAATGATCCAGGAAAAGGAAATGCAAAATGACCGGGCAAGGAGTAAAGTTCAGCTTTCAAAGGCCGGTTATGATGAACTAAGAGGTAATTTCCAGAATGCTAAAGCATTGCAGGCCAAAGGTGAATTAAATGCCACAGAAGCAATGGACGCAGCAAAGGAATACCTGACCGGAACCATTGATTACATGATCACCCGTCTTGAAACGACCAAGGAAGAAGGAAGCTATAATGAAGAGGTCAATGCGACAATTGACACATACATTGACAGGCTTGAAGCACAGATAGATGATGTTGATGCTGCAGATACCAGAAAGGACCTCTCCGAAGCAACAAGGGACATAAGGAAGATCTGGAGTGATGCTCAGAAGGACCTGAACAGGATGAGAGCACAGAGGATCAACAGTGGCCTTGTTAACTACCTTGAGAAAACAGATGGTGTTTCAGAGAGACTCCAGAATGAGATCGACAGTTTGACCGAGGACGGCGAAGATACTGAAGACCTCCAGGAAATGCTTGACGATTACAATGCGCTTATCGAGGAAGCTAAACAGGCGCATGAACATGCAAGAGAAGCTTACCAGAATGGAGAAGATGACGCTGGCGAACAGCTCCGTAAATCCATCAGACTGACTAATGAAGCCAACACAAAACTTAGAGCGCTTGTTCAGGAAATGAAAGGGTTCAGACAGGGCTATGTGACATTGGCAGGTGAATGTCTGATCGATGCTGAGGGTGATGGAACAATCGTGCTTTCAGGAGAACTTGAGGTAGAGTTCACCGCAACCAATGCCACGATCGTCATCAAAGACCTTGCAGGTGACGCAGAAATTAAGCTTGATGGGGATTACGAGCAGTTCGATGAGGACAGCACAGGAGACGGAAGCTATGCATTTGTCTACCACAATTTCACCGGTGAAGCAAAAATTGAAGGGTCCCGCCTCACAGTTATGGTCCGTGGAGAGGACATCACCATCAAAGCAGAAGGAACAGGCAGTACGTCCCTTTCAGGAGAAGGATCTTACAAGATCGAGAAGGATGATGAGAGCACTGAACTTGAATGGGCTGCTCCAAAGATAAGCGACAATGACGAAGATGATGATGACGACAGTGCTGATGAGGAAGAGAATGAATTGGAAGACAACAGCACCGAAGAAATGGAAGATGAAAACTCCGATGATGACAGTGCTGATGAAAAAGAGAATGAACTTGAAGACAACAGCACAGAAGAAATGGATGATGAAGACTCCGACGATACCGAAGATGATGATAAAGATGAAAGTTCCGATGACGACAACTCAACAGAGGTGGTCTGATCATGGTGAGCATTAAACATCTGGGAATTGTTGCCATCCTTCTCGTCGGACTAGCACTCTCCGGTTGCGTAGGAGAGCCTGCCGACAATGCCACAGAAGAAGAGACAGCTACCACCGTTGCAGACGAGATACTTGCAGAAGAGGGAGTTGAGCTGACAGATTCTGAAATAGCAGACCTTGAGAGCGATCTTGAGGAATTTGAAGCTCTTATCTCTGAGATAGAAGAAGATACAGAACTGATAGTCGAAGAGGTATGAAAGTCGAGATATCGACTTTATATTCCTTCTTTTTTTCTTTCTTTTTTACATTACAGGGATAAAACAACGAATAATAATGTTAACAAGGAAGAGCATTGCAAAGAGCATTAGAAGTTACATTCGCTTTGCATCGAAGCTTCCGAAGATGTGTTTTTCGATTGTGCCCTCGGCACCATCCTTTTTTTAGGTGTCATGATGAGAACCATTTCACTCAAAACGGGTATTGCAGACAATATATTTGGGTTGCCAATATAAAATTATTTACGTCTCCCTGTACCACCCCAACGCATTTATATAGAACTACAAATCAATAGATATGATAGTAGGTGTAAATATCTAAAATTTACAGATTTTTCAAAGAACAAAAGATACATGCGCACTACTGAGGTAAAACATGAAGAACATGCTTAAGACCACATTATTACTTGCATCCTTGACAGGACTGCTTATCATTGTAGGTCGTCTTATCGGCGGAACTACCGGAATGTTCATCGCATTTGCGTTCGCACTTATGCTGAACTTCGGCAGTTATTGGTATAGCGACAAGATAGTCCTGAAGATGTACCACGCTAAAGAAGTGACAGAGTACGAAAATCCGCAACTTTACGATATTGTGAGGAATCTTGCAATGCGTGCCCAACTCCCAATGCCTAAGGTTTACATCGTGGAAACATCGATGCCAAATGCATTCGCCACTGGCAGAGATCCCAAACATGCAGCAGTAGCTGCGACTACAGGGATAATGAACATCCTCACACCAGAAGAGCTTGAGGGCGTGCTCGCTCATGAACTGGCACATGTAAAGAACAGGGACACACTTATCAGTGCTGTTGCTGCGACAATTGCCGGAGTTATCACAATGCTTGCCACCTGGGCAAGATGGGCTGCCATCTTTGGAGGTATCGGAAGCAGGGACGACGATGGAAGCAACAACATAGTTGGATTCATAGCACTTGCAATACTGGCACCGTTGGCAGCAACTATCATACAGCTTGCAATATCACGTTCACGTGAGTTCGGTGCAGATGCAGAAGGAGCACGCATTTCACAGAAACCTTGGGCACTTGCCAGTGCACTCTCTAAACTTGAATCTGGAGCACAGAACTACCAGCCAAGAAAGAACGATGTTCAGCCATCCCAGAACACAGCACATATGTTCATCGTCAATCCCCTAAGAGGAAGCTCATTGATGAAATTGTTCAGGACACATCCGGCCACAGAGGAAAGGATACGCCGCCTGAACGAGATGTGAAAATTTAGAACCTGAAAAGGTCTACCTGGCCAGGATCGGTCAGGTGTATTATTTTTATTCCGGAATATTCAAGAACCTTTGATAAATGGTATCTATGGCAATCCTTCGGGTTTTTTTCAGCACACATAAGAACGATACCTGAACCCGCTTTATTGACAGCCTCTATTTTATCCACTAAACGGGAGTAATATTTACTGAACTCATCGGTCTTTGTATAATCCATATAACTTCCATCCCTAAGACCTCCAAGACCAGGACAATGAGAATAGACAATATTGTTCTTGGGAAGCACTATCTCGAGGTTCTCCTTATTGAAATCCTCATGCACCGAATGCGGATAACTGCGAATATCCACCAAATGAACGATATTGAAACTTTGCACCATATCAATAAGATATTCAAGAGACCTGTTACCATAGCCTATGGTATAGCAGAAAGTACCGTCTTCCATTGTGGCTACTGAATGGATTGGAAGCTTATTACTTTTTCTATCTTATGTCACTCAACGATGCTCTTTTAAAAAAGGGTTCATCGAACATAAGATCAATAACCACATCAATGCAAGCCCTTACTTTATCAGAAAGAACAAACGAGATATCATCCACCTGACCGATCTCAATTCCAAATAGAACAATAGAATCAGGCATTTTCTGAACGTGCTCCGCTATGGAAAGCACATCCACAATACCGACATCATGGATGGTGAACATACCATCACGAACGTATTCTTTTAGATCGTTCAGTTCAAACCTGTGTACGGAACCGATATCCCCATTGCTTTTGATCGCATCCACTATGATAACGTGATCCGATCCTTCCAAAAAGTTCAGCATATCAAGACCACAAGCACCCATATCGATCAGTTCAATATCATTCGGCAGGTCAGAATACATATTTTTTAATTTATCAATAACATGGACACCAATCCCATCATCCCCCATGAGAGGATTGCCACAGCCGAATATGCGGATCATAGGATCATTCCAAAGAATCTCTTTCTGCATCAATGAGCTCAACATAGTCCGGATCAGAAAGATCCTCTTTACCGGTCAGGAATACTGCCTTATAATATTTCCATACCTTTGGATCAAATTCCACAATGCCCACATGAACTATCAATTCCACTATGAAGAAATATGACATGAGCAAATGTATAACTCGAATAAATGCCAGAGCACTCATATTCAAAGAAGGGGCGATCATTTCACTGGCCGACAGTAACCATTCACTTACCGGCAATCCGAAAATAGCCCATTGGAGATCATAAAGAACGATCCCTGAAAAGGCAATGAACATGACCGCACCACCTTCAAAGAAAAGCATAAACTGGGTTACCGGATGTAATTTATCAATATAGCCCCGACGTTTGACATTATATATCGTAAATGCCGGATACCCACCTTTCCCCAAATAATTGAGGAATATCTGCTTCATTCTCCTGATATCCGTTGGCCCGAATAGATACCTATGCGATATGTGGGATATTTTATGGAGAAACATATTGTGAGTCCCGGTTGCACACATGGGACAACGAGGGCATTCGGTCATCAGGACATTATATGGAATAATGATCCAGTTCACAAACAAAAATAAAACCGCTGCAAACAGATGAATAACTAGGGCAATGTGATAGGTCATGAAATCCCATCCCATATAGATCTTAAATCCCGTTATCAGCAGGATGAACAAGCAGACAAGATGAACAAAGTGTGCCAGTCGCTCTAAAAATGAATATCTTTTCACAACCATTTCATTTTCTTGTACCATCCCGCTCAACTCCTCAGACAATATTAAATGTGCGAGAAGCATTACCAAGTTTCTTCGTCAGATCGATAGTATGCACAGCACATGCGATACATGGATCGTATGACCTTGCAGTATGCAATATACCAGTAGGATTCGCATTATCTATCCCAAGCAAATTCTCGACTGCCGATACCTTTGTACCAAGAAGGGCCTGCTCGATGGGACCAGGAACTCCTAGGTCATCCCTTGGAGATGCATTCCATGTGGTTGGCACAACCATCTGATAATTTATCACCTTTGAATCCCTCCCAGTCCTGACCCAGTGCCCCAGAGCACCACGCGGAGCCTCCCATAGACCGATACCTTGGGAATTCTCAGCCATAGAAAGATCAGTTGGGACACAGAATTTCCCATTTGGGTCAAGGTCCGAACTCACCCATTTGAGCAATTCATCAGAGAGAAGTAACATCTCCTGTGCCCTTGCCATCATCCTTGTAAACGTATTGGCAGCAGACTGACCATTCTTGGAAAACATATTTATCAAGCCCATTGTCAATGGCTCTTCCATTGCGACCATACGAGCAAGAGGACCAACCTCACACGGAATACCATCATAACGCGGTGCCTTTATCCAACTATATTTACTTTCGTCATTCCCATTATAATCGATCTCATCAGCATTCCGAACAGGATCGGTCACCCCTTCCAAGGGATGAAGATTGTGCTTACCAACATAGAACGAATGACCTATCTGTTCTGTCACATTTCTGTGGTCAAACTTTTTGTGTTCAAAGGAACCAGTAATAAAAGCAGCTTTCTGGAAACCGGACCTGCCAAATTCCAGTGGATCATAGCCATCGCCATGCTCCACGTCATAGTAAACACCGTAAGATAAGAACCCTATCTTTGAAGGATCACTGTATCCGCCCGACCTATCAAACTTAAAACTGACAGGAAGCCCTAAATATCTTTCACCAATAAGCTCAGAACCAAATGCTGCAAGCAGATCAATATCACCCCAACCCGCAACATGTGAAAAATCATTTGAGATCAAAGACTTTTCTACAAGCTCCTGCAGATGTTCGATCAAAAAATCTACTGCACGTTGAGGAGATGATGCCCTGAATGTATTATCCAGCCAGGTCCTATGATCCACTCCGAGAGTGGAACCATCGATAAAATCCATGACGTGATGATAATATGAAGTCAATTTGCCAATATCTGCAACCGTTGGTCTATAGGTGACACCACCAACTACGGATGACATCTGGTGAGGCATTTTGCCGGCAATGAGAGCTATGGCTTCCTGAAGCCTTTTCTTTTCCTTTATAGCATTTAGATACGCATTGCCCGGAGGAATAGATACGCCATTGAGCCGATAGCTTATCGGAGCAAATCTATAAAGAAGTTCTTTCCACAATGCAGCCCCGGTATCACCAATCGTGGCCAATACATCCCTATAAGCAGGGTTCACGATATCCGGCAACCATAATACATAAATGTGGGTTGCATGGCTAGCCATCATATTTAGGGACTGTATGATATTCCTTGCAACAAGTGCATCTTTTGGAACTTGATCAGCAATCCCAAAAAGATCATCAAGAGCATTGGCAGATGCCATTGCATGAGAAGTGGGACAGACACCACACACCCTTTGAGTAATGCGTGCGGCATCCCGTGGATCCCGGTTCAACAATATACGTTCAAATCCCCTGAAAAGCATACCTGCACTTTGTATATCTGAGATCACACCTTGCTCATTTACTTCTGCAGATAAACGAAAATGCCCTTCGATACGGGTTAATGGATCTACAACGACCCGGGTCATACCTCACCCTCCTTTTCATCATCCTTATCAACAACGATCCTACGAACAGCGTGGGCTGCACCAGCAAGTATTGCGGTGCCAACCCCCACTTTAGCAAGAGAATCCGCATTCATCCCAAATAAAACAGGCTTATCTTCGGCCTCTTCATAAAAAGGAGAAGAACTGTCAGGGAAACCCGGTTCGCAGCAGGAGATGCACGGCGACCCTGCCTGAGTGCACATATTTACGGAACCATTCCATTTGCGAAGAGCACAATCCGAATGAGTGTAAGGTCCCTTGCAACCAAGTTTCCATAGACAACCATCCCCTGAAAGGTCGGTATCCAGTTTCCCGACATCATAAAATCCCCTGCGTGGGCAATTATCATGCAGCGTGTGGTCGGCAGGGAAGAAAACAAGAGGACGATCATATTTATCCAGAACAGCATCAAGGTCATCAGGGACCCTTATCTTTCCAAGTATCACAGCAGCAAGTGTCAGAAGCATCCAATCCGGATGGGCAGGACAGCCCGGCACATTTATAACCGGTTTGCTAATGCCAAGCTCAGTAAGCATTCCTTTTGAAGGGTCTTCTTTTAGGAAGGAAACCCCCCTAAAGTCCATGAGATCCGTGATGGCACTATCAGCTGCATTTACTCCACCGTATGTAGCACACATCCCCACAGCCAGGATCATATCGGCATTCTCTGCTGCTTTTTTAAATATATCTTTAAAAGGACGTTCACCATACATGCAATATTTACCAGAACCATTGGGGCCATTGGCAATTGAACCTTCGACCACGAGTATATATCCGCCTTCCTCGATGGCATCATTCAGCAGTATTTCAGAATTCAACTCAGAGGTACCTGCAAGTCTGCCATCAACAAAAATGCCTTGTTGTGCCAGAAGTGTTTCGTGATAGACCAGATCCACATTCAGTTTTTGGATCGCCTGTACAATGTCGGGGTTTTCTGCATTCAGCAATGATTCCGAACAACCTGTACATTCAGCACCATGTATCCATACTATTTTCGTCTTTGAGATCTCAATCGCATTTGAAATATCAGAATGATATATACCAAGGAATGCAGAAGCCCCAATTGCACCTGCTACCTTGAGAAATGTTCGTCGATCCATTCCAAGAAAATCGGTTTTCCCCACATTTTCGATCAGATCATACCCCCAGAATTAAGATCAAAATTTTGATCTAATCATATTATTGCTACAAACACAGTTAAAGTTTTCATTTGCACAGATTGTTGCTTACACTTAAATATCAGCAATCCTTCAATTTATTTGATGTGTATTGCAATCCCCGGGAAGATAACAAAACTGCTAGACGAATATACAGCAATGGTAGATTTTGGAGGAGTGGAACGAAAAGTGAACCTTGACCTTATTACCGGCTCTGAAGAGATCATACCCGGACTGAACATACTGGTTCATGTGGGATATGCCATCTCCATAATTTCCGAAGATGAAAGAAAAGAAATATCAGAAATTCTTGAACAATTGGAGAATGATGAATAATATGTCCATGGAGGCAAAGCTGCTAAAAAGTATTTGTGATCGTTCAAGGCCCATCCGCATCATGCATATCTGTGGTACCCATGAAAGAACGATCTCACGCTATGGATTACGGAACGTATTGCCAAAAGAAATAGAAATATTGAGCGGTCCGGGTTGCCCCGTATGTGTTACCCCAGTTGAGGATATCGACATTGCGATCGCACTTGCAAGATCTGGCATAATAATAACATCTTATGGAGATATGCTTCGCGTTCCCGGAAGCTCAATGAATCTTATGGAAGCACGATCAGAAGGATGCGATATAAGAACGGTCTACAGTATCGATGATGCAATTACAATAGCAAAAGAACATCCCAGTCGTGATGTTGTGTTCTTTGCCATAGGATTTGAAACTACTGCACCCACCAATGCGGCCACGCTTTTACGCAAGCCCCCTAAGAACTTCAGTTTACTCACATCACACCGACTGATCCCACCAGCTCTTTTACATCTGCTCGATGAAACGAACATAGATGCATTCATAGCCCCTGGGCATGTTTGTGCCATTACAGGCATACAACCATACCAGCAATTTGCAGACCTGGGGTTTCCAATCGTTTCTGCCGGATTTGAAGCAAATGATGTGCTGCTATCCATCCTCATGTTGCTGGAACAGAGTCGTTTAGGCAGACCCATTGTTGAAAATGCATATCCGAGTGTTGTAAGAAGAAAAGGAAATTTGAAGGCACAGGAAATGATGGCAAGTGTCTTTGATGTTGCAGATGCACAATGGCGAGGACTTGGCACTATTAAGAACTCAGGACTCAAGCTAAAGAATGAATTTGCAGATCATGATGCGGTATTGGTTCATGAAAATGTGATCAGGTCCTACAAAAAAGAGACATCGTATGAACGTATCAATGTTGACAAATGCAGATGTGCTGATATTTTGAAAGGCAAAGAAGAACCCGATCATTGCCCACTCTTTGGAACAGATTGTACACCTGTGACACCAATAGGTTCCTGTATGGTCAGTCAGGAAGGTATGTGCTACAACTGGTATCAGTACAGGAATGTGTGAAAATGCACGAATATTCACTTGCCTGCGAGGTTGTTAAAAATGTCATGTCCATAGCAGAGGCAAACCAGGCAAAGGAAATCAGAACTATAACCCTTGGAGTAGGAAAGCTGACACATATAAATCCGGAGCAGTTATTGTTCTGTCTTAAAACACTGATGACAGATACCATTGCAAAGGATGCAGATATCGTATTGCAAGCAATATTCCCGAATATGGAATGTGAATGCGGATATTATGAAAAAGGCGAGGTCATATATTCTGCAACTAAAAGAGAAGCTAAAGAAAAGAGGAATATTTTGGATTTTCTCAAAGAGCCGGATGAATTCCATGGGATAAGAGCATTCTTTGAGACGCCTTGCCCAAAATGTGAGAAGATGTTACATGCATCCGGCGGCAGGGAACTTATTATCCAGAGTATCGATATTGAACAATGATATTTTAAGAGAATGATACGATGTTAATGCATGTAATAAATGTAGGTCACGACGTGCTTAAAGCAAACGACATGCTTGCAGAGAAAAATAAGGAACTTCTTGACAAAAATGGTGTGTTCGCTATCAATATAATGGGTGCCATAGGGTCAGGCAAGACAACCCTTATCGAAAAAGCAATAGAAATACTTGGAGATCATTATCGTATAGCAGTAATTGCAGGCGATGTAGTAGCGGATATGGATGCCGCAAGATTTGCAAAGCTTGGTATTACAACGATTCCTGTGAATACCGGACGTGAATGTCACCTTGATGCAAACCTTATAGAAAATGTCCTAAGCTCAATGAACCTTCGTGATATTGACATCCTATTCATGGAAAATGTAGGAAATCTCATCTGTCCGACAGATTACAAACTTGGAGAACATCTACGCATAGTGATAGTGAGCGTTACAGAAGGAGATGATATCGTACTCAAACATCCAATGATCTTCAGATCCGCAGATGTTGCAGTGATCCACAAAACAGACATTGCAGAAGCAGTTTATGCAGACTGCGAGAAAATGGAACGTGATGTGAGACAACTGAATCCAAACATCCCGATCCTGTTGACATCGATACGCGATACTGAAAGTATCGAACAGTGGTGTTCGAAAATATCATCTTATATTTAAAACTTCATACCGAAGCAGGAATTATGACAAAAAAAAACATCATCACAATGGAACACGGTGCAGGCGGTCAAGTCATGCAGGGATTGATCAGCAAGTCGATACTAGGCAACATTTCAAACCGATCGGCAGGAACAGTCGGACTTGACGATCTTGATGATGGTGCCACCATTGCCTTACCTGCAGACTTTAATTCCAGTTATGAAATTGTCATTACCACTGACAGCCATGTTGTAAAACCATTGTTCTTCCCAGGAGGAGATATTGGGAAATTGGCTGTTTGCGGAACTGTGAACGACCTTACAGTAATGGGGGCCAGACCAGTTGCTTTGACATGTGCCATCGTCGTAAGTGAAGGATTTGAAAGGGAGATACTTGAAGAGATAATCCAATCCATGGACCTTACAGCAAAGGAGGCGAGGGTTGCCATTGTAACCGGGGATACCAAAACAATACCAAGAAATGAACTGGATTCCATAATAATAAACACCAGCGGGATAGGTTTTGCACCCCGAATTATAAGGGACAATGGCCTTAGCCCGGAAGATATGATAATACTTACGGGCACCATAGGGGACCACGGAATTTCATTATTGTCACATCGGGAAGGGTTCAACTTCAATACTAAACTGGAATCTGATGTTTCACCACTGAACGATCTTCTGGAAAAGTCGCTACAAATAACAACACATGATGGAAGAAGTGCCATAACAGCGATGAAAGATCCTACAAGAGGAGGATTGTCTGCCAGTATCAATGAAATGACACAGAAAAGCAATGTTGGCGTGATCCTTGAGGAAGAGGATATTCCGATCAAAAGCGCAGTAAGGTCTGCATGCGAGATGCTGGGGCTGGACCCATATGAGATCGCAAACGAAGGTAAAGCCATTATGGGCGTTAGACCGGAGTATGCTGATGAAGTACTGGAGCTACTGCATAGCCATAAATATGGAAAGGATGCAGCTATTATAGGAAAGGTTGTTGCAGAACATCAGGGGAAGGTGTTACTAAGAACACCCATTGGAAGTCTGCGTCAATTGAACATGCCTGTTGGAGACCCCATTCCAAGAGTATGTTGACATCCCTCACTCCCTTAACTGCTCACTTCTGCAACAGTACATTTATCTCAGAAAGAAGTTGCTCATCGGTCTTGTCCTTAGTATCGATACCAAGGTTTGCTGCCACCTTATTCACATCGGGCTTATTTTCAACCCCGGAATACGAATCTTCAAGAGAACGTTCAAAGTCCTTTAATGAAAGTTCCGATTCTTTCTGTGCTTTTTTAAACTCACCCATGGAAGTTCCCATTGAGCGTGCCAGTTCCGGCAACTTACTTGCACCAAAAAGTAACAATAATCCTGCGAATATAAGTAATAGTTCGCCAGACCCCAATCCTCCGATCATTAATTTCACCCTCCATTACATAATTCTGTTACATATATTTGTGAACATATTGCTTATAAAATGTCGGTTTACCCATCACTTCGCCTTCACAACATCCGCAAGAAGATCTAATAGTTCATCACTGGACTTCCCACGCACATCTATACCAGAAGATATTGCCATTTCCATGATCTTCCTGTCAACATCCTTTCTGTCAACATCATGATAAAGATCAAGATCGTTCAAGCCCAATTCTGTGGCACGCTGTGCTTTCTTAAAATCACCTACTGCTTTACCAAGTGAGTGTGCAAATTCCGGGATCTTGTCAGGACCAAAAATAAGTAATGTTGCGATCAGCACAACAAATACTTCAAGAGAACCTATCATCTTTATTAAAATAATGATGTTCGTTCTTTAAATAAATATTGTTTTGCCTGTAAACTTATCTGGATACCAGCAATCCAATCTCAAATAAAATAACAATCAGAAGTGCACAAACAAACTGTGCTATAAAAGTTAGATCAGGAGACAGTGAAAATGCAAATGCCAGGATCGAACTATACACAAGGATGCGCATTTTGCGCAGTGATCTGCACTCCACAATATTCATTTTTGTTGCAAAGAACATCAATACAGGTATCTGGAAGATCAGACCTGACCCCAGGATCAGAGTTATGACCACTGAAATGGCTTTTGCTACCGAGATCTGATCATCTGCGATCATCCCGGAATACAACACCACATTATCAAATATCATTGGCACCATGAACAAAAAAGCAAGGCCCGCACCTAAAAGAAAGAAAATGAATGATACAGGAACGATGCTTATGCAGAATCTCCGCTCATTGGGATAAAGGCCTCTTGCTGCAAACCTGAACCCTTCATAGAATACTAAAGGGAAAACAAATATGACTGCCATCAAGAACGAAAGTCGGATCCTGAGGAATATCCATTCCAACGGAGAGTATACGGTCATCCCGATAACATCAGGAAAGAACTTATGCCACATCTGTTGCAAGATCAATTCAGAAAACGGATAAAAAACACATATGAAGAGGAACATGACAAGGATGATCGCAATGGAACGATCACGTAATTCTGCCAGATGGGAGATCAACGGCTCTTCGAAGTCGCCATCTACACCACCAATAAAAATATCACGAGATCCGCTTTCAAGACATCTTTGCTTTTCCATATAACCATAATAGGTTTGGAATATATGCAATAAAAACATAGTACATGATAAGAGGAGCAGAATAAGTTGACATCTTATACAGAAGATATGAACATAATAGCTGCTGAAATGCGAAAGAAGCTATACCTATTCATAATCGTCCTTTTTACTACTTTTTCAGTATCTTTTCAGTTTACAAACCCATTGATAAGAAATATCAAGGAAGGACTGCTGCCAGAAGGTGCAAAACTTGTCTATGTCTCACCCCTTGAAGTGATCTTGCTCAAAATAAAGATAGCATTGGTGATAGGACTATTTGCCCTACTTCCGCTTGTGCTTTTTTTTGTGATAAGCCCCCTTATAAAGAACAGAAATATACAGATACAGATAAGCAAACGATGGTTGACGATGTCAGCATTTTTTGCGATAGCTTTGTTCGTTACAGGTGTGGCCTATGCATACTACATCATGTTACCACTGTTCATTAACTATCTATACCTTAACGCAAGCACATCAGGGGTCATTGCTACTTACTCGATATTCAGTTTCATTTCTTTTGCAGTACAAGCATCCTTCATATTTGGAATAGTGTTCGAAACACCGCTTTTCCTTACCCTGCTAACAAGGTCCGGCATCGTACAATATAAAGTACTCCTTGAGTACCGCAAACATGTCTATGTATTCTGCCTTATTGCAGGTGCAATAATAACACCACCGGATATTATTAGCCAGATAATGGTAGGAATTCCACTTATCATCTTCTTTGAACTGAGCCTTTTAATAGTCAGATATACCGGTGGTAACAGGAACTAAGGTCAGATCGAGCCGAATATCATTATTCCCACCTGCTCAGCCCTGCTACGATGGCTTGTCCAAGTGATATACCCCCATCTCCGCATGGCAACCTTCTGTGAGAAATAAACCTTATTTCAGAAGCATTCACCTCATCAGCTATCCTTTTAGCAATGTGTTCATTATACGCAACTCCACCTGTCAATCCAATGATATCAACATCACATTTTTTTGCCGACCTTAGTGCAAGCTCTGCCACCCCCAAAGCAAAAGCGTCTTCAAAGGCGTATGCAAGCTCTGAAACAGAATGCTCCCCGATCCGATCATACAGCTCATGCAAAAGCATCCCGGAATCAAATACCCCATTATTTAAGACAAGCGGCAACTCAACATCAGAGTTAATACCCCCCCTTGCAACTGATTCCAGTTTCATGGCAGGTTCACCTTGATAACTTCGATAACTACAGATTCCCAAAAGTGCAGATGCTGCATCCAAAACCCTTCCAGCACTGGTAGACATGACCGTATTTAGATCCTTATCCAATTGGTCCAGCACAACATTTGCTTCCTTTGGACCATTCTTCAATCCCAGATCCAATTTCAATAGTTCATCCCGACCCACAATATCCTTCAGCATCCCCAGAACCATTCGTCCGGGATAATATGAAGCAATATCCCCTCCTGCCATGGGTTGTGGTTTTAAGTGAGCCTGTCTATTGTAATCCGTATAGGTCGTCTCTAAGATTTCCCCGCCCCAAACACTGCCATCCCCACCATATCCGACCCCATCAAGAGCTATACCAATTATCCTAGAATCCTTTTCCAATTGAGCATCCGCCATAAGGGATACAACATGTGCATGATGATGCTGAACAGGCACAACATTATCAACACCATGCTCCAATGCAAATTTAGTTGTACTGAACTGGGGATGAAGGTCACAGCCCCAAGATTCAGGTGTGATCGAAGTCAGTTCTCCAAATCTATTGAATAACTTCTGATAATACGTTGCCACCTCAAAATGAGCCATGTTGCCTATGTGCTGGGATATGTAAGCTTTATTACCTGTTGCAAAAGTCATTGTGGTGTTCAGTTCCGCTCCTACCCCCACAGAGGGGTCTATCATAAAAGGCAGATCTAAAGATCGTGGCACATATCCACGTGAGCGACGAACGAATAGCGGACCCCTTGAAGTGGACCTTCTCACAGAATCGTCAACCCGGTTCTCTATTTTCAGATCATGCAGGAGATAATTGTCCGCTATTTTTGCCATAGCCTTTATGGCAATATCATTGTCCAGAACCATTGGAAGATCGGGTAGGTTTGCCGAGGTCATTACATACACAGAAGCCAAAGTGTTATGGAAAAGAAGATGATGGATACCAGAATAAGGCAACATCACACCAACATTGCACAATTGCGGAGAGATCGACGACAGAGACAGTATATTTTCCCTTTTATCTAAAACAACTATAGGATTGCTTACATCACACAACAGTTCTTCTTCTTCGGAATTAACAAAGGCAAATGACCTCACATGCCCAATGTCCTTTGCCATGACTGCAAATGGTTGCTGTGGTCTTTGGAGTTTTCTCCTTAGCAATTCCACCACATTGTCCTTTGAAGCATCACATATAATGTGGAACCCTCCATATCCTTTAACGGCAATGATCTTACCTGAATCGATCGCTTTTGCACAATCCACGATCGCACTATTACCAAAAGAGCTGGAGTTGCCATTTTTATCTGCAAAGGTGATGTTGGGACCACAGTTCGAACAGCAAATTGTTTGCCCATGGAAACGACGATCTGAACAGGAGATGTATTCCTGAGCACAATAAGCGCATGGAATAAAAGCACCCATGGATGTATTTTGCCGATCATAGGGAAGTGCATGTGAGAATGTATAGCGAGGCCCGCATTCCGTGCAGGATATGAAAGGGTACTGATAGCGCCTGTCATAAGGATCGAACAATTCATTGAGACACTTAGGGCATATACCAACATCCTATATCATTATCGAATCAGGAGTTGTTTCGGATCTACTGTCAAGGATAGAAAAATCCCTGTAATTGGAATTGATCGATCCATTCACCTCAACTGTATCGATCTTGCTCCGAGGTGGATTTTTAAAATTGAGGTCATATAGAAATCGATCGATATTTGACATATTACCTTCGACTACGATCTCCACACGCCCTCCGGTGTTTCTGACATAACCATGCAGACCATATTTTTTAGCAATGCGATAGATGAACGGGCGAAATCCCACACCCTGTACGACACCCCTTACCAGTATCCTCTTGCAACCCCCAGCCATTGTTTTTTATTCGTCCCGATGTTTTAAGATGTTTTTAATAGATACCTATATTAGAAGGATAATGCCTATTTAAGTTCATTAGTGGAGAATTTGTCATGACGCATGATGCTGCAATTGGAAGGATCATAAAAGCCCGGACTATAAGCGATGCATGGTATCGAGGACTCAATGTCATATGGAACCATGGAAGTGTGATTACCGATGAGCGTGGGAGCCAGATACGCGAATTCATGAACCTTATGGTGGTTATCGAGGACCCATACAGTAATGAGATACCTGAGGATAGCGCCTGGAACCATGAGAGGCTGGAGGAATATGCAAAACAGCTTATTACAGGTGAAAATGCACAGGATTTCGAATACACCTACGGTCAACGGCTCAGGAACTGGGATGGTAAGGTCGACCAGATAGAGTATGTCATCGAGAAACTGACAGACAACAAGACAACACGCAGGGCTACTGCCGTCACATGGGTACCAACGATCGATACCGAAGTGGATGAAGTGCCATGCATGATAATTGATGATTTTAAAATACGGGATGAAAAAGTACATCTTACAACATTGTTCAGAAGCCATGATTTTGCCGGCGCATATCCTGCAAACCTGTATGGGCTTTCAAAACTGCTCGAATATGTTGCAGAGGAAGTAGACCTTGCCCCAGGAACGATAACGACCATGAGTGTTTCCGCACATATATACGACCATGACTGGGACAAGATCGAGAAGATCATTAAAGGGGTGCAGTAAATGAAAGTTACAGTAGGAAGATCAGGAGTGCACGGAGAGATCTTTGCCCCTCCTTCAAAAAGTTACACTCACAGGGCTATCACAGTTGCAGCCCTCTCAAAAGAATCCATTATCCACAGACCTTTGATCTCAGCAGACACCCAATCAACGATAAAGGCCTGTGAGATGTTAGGTGCATACATAGAGAAGGATGGAGATAAATTATTGATAAGCGGTATTGATGGAGAACCACAAACTCCTGATAACGTTATCGATGTTGGCAATTCCGGAACAACGCTTCGTTTTATGACAGCCGTTTCTGCCCTTGGCCAGGGAACTACCGTTCTTACAGGAGATAATTCCATAAGATCAAGGCCTAATGGACCACTGCTCAATGTATTGAACGACCTTGGAGTTCAGTCCATATCAACACGAGGGAATGGGTGTGCACCTATTGTGGTGACCGGAGGATTAAAAGGTGCTATCGCAAAGATAGACGGTTCCATAAGTTCACAGTTCATATCCGCACTTCTGCTTGCATGCCCACTGACAAAGAACAGTACGACACTCTCAATAAAGGGAGAACTGAAATCCAAACCTTATATCGATGTCACATTGGACATTCTGGAGAAAGCCGGTGCTGAGATATATCTGGAAGAGAATCATAGCCTTAAGTTTATAATACCTGGTAGCCAGAAGTACAGGCTCAAGGAGTATACAGTTCCCGGAGACTTTTCCTCGGCTTCATATCTTCTTGCAGCGGCTGCAATGACCGATACGAAGATCAAGGTCAATAATCTGTATCCATCCATGCAGGGAGATATTGCCATCATTGATATCCTCAAGGAAATGGGTGCCAATATCTACTGGAACAAAGAGGAAGGAACCGTGGAAGTGAATGGAGGCAAACTTCACGGCATCACAATGGATGCCGGTGCAACACCTGACCTCGTACCTACAGTCGCGGTCCTCGGTGCAGTTGCAGAAGGTGAGACGGTCATTACCAATGCCGAACACGTCAGATACAAGGAAACCGACAGGCTTCATGCAATGGCTGTAGAACTTAATAAAATGGGAATCTCCACAAGTGAGGAAAAGGACAAGCTCACCATAAAAGGAGGAGAGCTTAAAGGTGCAGATGTCCATGGCTGGCACGACCACCGCATAGTGATGTCGCTGACACTTGCCGGAATGATAGCCGGTAATACGACCATCGATAATGCAGAAGCTATCTTTATCTCATATCCGAACTTCTTCGATTCAATGCGTTCTATCGGAGCGGATGTGATCCTAAGCGAACAGTGACGAAGAAGACATATTTTCTTCAGGTCAGCTTCCCATGATATACGATGTAGTGGTTGTCGGCGCAGGACCAACTGGCTCTACAGCAGCGCGTTACGCAGCAATGGCCGGTGCGAAAGTGCTCATTATCGAAGAGCATGCTTCCATCGGGACTCCTGTGGAATGCACAGGATTGCTGAGCACACGTGCTGTTTCGGAATGTGATGTACGTCCTGAAGATGATTTCGTATTGAACAGTGTTCGCGGGGCTTTCGTGCATTCCCCTAACGGATCCTGCCTGCCCATTGATGGAAAACGGACAAAGGCCTATGTCGTTTCCAGAAAGATATTTGACCGCCATCTTGTCTCGCTTGCAGTTGATACCGGAGCAGAGCTCATGCTTAAGGGCAGGGTCACAGGGATACAACAAAAAAACGGGATACAACTCCTTTCGGTCATCCACATGGGAAAGATGATAACCGTCAGATCGAAAATCATCATCGGTGCAGATGGTGTCAAGAGCAACGTTGCCAGATATACAGGGCTTGGAAAGGTTGACAGGATCCTTTCAGGAGTACAGACCGAAGCACTTTACAGCTCAAGTGACACTGATTTTGTGGAACTGTTCGTTGGTTCACAGGCACCTGGGTTCTTTGCCTGGACAGTACCTGTCAATGAAAGAATATCAAGGATAGGACTGGCAGTAGAACCCGGAAATGAACACAACGCAATGAACTACCTGCGGAACATTGTGAATAAGAACGAACATCTTGCAGGTAACTACACCAGCAACATGCTTGACCTTGTTGTCGGAGGAATACCGATCGGTCCGCTTAAGAGGACATATTCAGATGGCGTCCTCATTGCAGGCGATGCCGCTGGACAGGTTAAACCCACTTCAGGAGGAGGGGTTTATACCGGTGCGGTTTGTGCAAAGATAGCTGGACAAGTTGCAGCCGAAGCTGTTAGTGAGGAGAACTTTTCGGCAAACAGACTGAAAGAATATGAAAGCAGATGGAAAGCAGCTCTTGGTCGTGAACTTAGAACAGGAATGAGGATACACGATTTCATGGGCGGGCTGACCGACAAAGAACTGGATGACCTTATCGGTTCAATGAACAATAATGCGCTCCTCGAGCTTATCACAAAATACGGAGATATGGACCATCCGTCCATACTTATCAAAAAGCTACTGAACCCTATGAACTCACGTCATTTGATAGGGGTTTTCAGAGCATTTGCAAAAGCTGTTCTGTGAAAGCATCAATAGATACTTACGCCTTTTACGCCGGGAAGCTGTAAGATATCACTGACAAGATCTCCCGGTACTTTGGAATCAGTGATTATGGTCAACTTTGCTTCGTTGTTGAAATAAGGATCATCTGATACCGCCTGCCTGATACTGATGTTGTAGGAAAAGATCAACTTTGAAACGCTGTACAGGATACCAACGTTCGCAGCATCATCAGGAGTAATTATTATCACACCAAGACCAAGAGCGGGAGCTACATCACGAAGGAAAGGTATGGACGTGACGTTCTGGAAGATATTCTTCAATAGTTCATCCGAGAGTATGGTTTCAGTAGTTGCATCTACGACCCTGCGATCCACACCTGCCTCTTTTGCAAGCTGAGTGTGAGGGATCTCTATCGAGCCTGATGTTACCTTTCTATCGCCATTTACCTGAAACCCACGTTCGAAGAGTAACTTAATTACCTTCTGCTGTGCAGGGTGTTTTTCGAACTTCTTGAGTACTGTGCTCCACATGATTACCATCTTGTTTCCCAAATTATAAAGATTTAAGCTCTAATCCATACTAAAAAAGAAATAAAGAAATAAATATTCCGTTCATGGGTCCTGACACAAAAAAATCAGATCAATATCAGCCCTTTGAACAAAAAGATCTTCCCGATTATTTTAAAACGAAAATGGCATATATTTGCTGCCTCAAATATATGTAATGTATGCATTTCTTGAACAGGTCTCAATGTATGCACTTTTTTGAACAGGAATCAGTGCCTGTAGCTTGATATTACATCATTGACCATTTCATGGGTGCTTTCATGTATATGAAGGCTCATTTTCCCTTCAAGCGCTTCAATTGCTTGTGTCAGTTCTTTAACAGATTCATCTATTGACATAGGAGTTTGATCACAATCCCCCCCAAAACATTTCAGGATCTTGAAAAACTTAAATATATCAGGGGCATCCAGATTGTTTTCTTTTACAAGCACATGATCTGAAAATATATCCCTTGTTGGCCCCTCTGCCACTATAGACCTGTTCAGGACGTAGACCCTGTCTGCCAGCTCAGAGAGAGCATTGATATCGTGCATTGCTATTACAGTGGTGATACCATGGTTCTTGTTCAGGTCATTGATCACTCTTATTAGATCTGCCCTGCTTTTAGGATCAAGGTTCGCTGTAGGCTCATCGAGTACCAGGACCCTTGGCTCCATGGAAAGAACTGCTGCAAGAGCCGCCTTTTTCTTCTGGCCAAAGCTCATGTGATGAGGTACTTTGTCCTCGAATCCTTCAAGACCGACGGTTGCAAGTGCTTTTTTTACCCTTCTGTCCACCTCTTCTTCACTAAGTCCCATGTTAAGGGGTCCGAATGCAATATCATCATAGACCGTAGACATGAACAACTGGTCGTCAGGTTCAGCAAAGACAACTCCGACCTCCCTGATCCTGTCTTCGGTCTTCATGCTCCCGATATTGTTGCCAAATATTTTCACATTGTCCTGCTCAGCGCGGATGACACCATTAAGATGAAGGAAAAGAGTGGTCTTCCCGGCCCCATTTGGCCCCATTATGACGATCTTTTCACCCTGTTCGATCTCAATATTTACATTATCCAGTGCTTTTGTACCATCAGGATAAGAATAGTTCAGATCTGTTATACTTATAGCCGTTTTCATGATAAGGACATCCCATATATTATAAATATCAAAACAGTACCAATTAAGATCGCTGCCAATCCGTAATCTGCAGTCTGCATTTTAAATTTAACAATTGTCCTGGACTCTCCGGTGTAACCTTTTGAGGCCATAGAATGATAGACCCTTTCAGCTCTTTCATAGCTCCTGACAAGGATCATGCCAACTATATTGCCTATGATGGAAAGGGAATGCTTGTTTGCTTTTACCTTAAAACCTTTGGCTTTCATTGATGTCCACATGCTAAGGAACTCATCAATAAAAACAAAAATGTACCTATAAGAGAACATCAGCGTCTGGACAAAAGGAGAAGGTACCTTAAGTGAATGAAGTGACTTCATCGTAGTATCCATTTTCGTTGTCCCAAGCATGATCAGAGTAAGCATGATCGATGTTGCTGCCCTTATAACTACAAGGCTGCCATAATAAAGACCATCATAACTGATACTAATTCCGTTATAGGAATAAAGGACATTTCCATCTAATGCAAAAGGCATTACTATCAGAAATGGCATAACAAAGATCAAGCCTGGTTTCATCCTATTGAAGATAAATCCAAAAGGAATTCTTGATACAAGTAAAATGAAGAATGAAAAAAGCAGGCTTACAAATGCGATCCTTATATCTTCTATAAAAACAAAAGAAAAAATAAGAAGGGTAAAAGTAATTATTTTTGCCCTTGGGTCAAATCGATGAATAAGAGAATCAAGTTCTGCATATTTATCAATCTCAGGGTATTTCATTTCAATTACTCCACCAATTAATTATTTCCTTTCTTTGAGGTATAGACCATTGCAATTCCTGCAAGTCCCATAAGGTATCCAAATCCGGTGAAGATCCTCATGAAAAGAGGAAGTTCAACTGGCTTGTTGTTGCCACCTGTGGCATTTACTATAGCATCACCTTTGTGACCAAACTGATCAACGACCACATGGTATTGTGTAACACCTTCAACCGGTGCAAAACTTAAGAAACCATCTTCATCGGTCTCTCCTTCATAAAGGAGCTCTTCGGTATCTGCATTAAGTATCTGGTACTCTGCCAATCCCATTGGTGCATCGCCTTCATAGAAAGCCTTTACAATGATCTCATCGCCACTGAACTGTTCTACGAAACACCTATGTGCAGATGCAGTTGGTATAAGTGACATACACAGAATTAATAATATTGTTATAGTGAAAATTTTGGTGGATCTCATTTTTTGTCCTCCTTGTTAAGTGGAAGAAGTTCTGGCTTTACCTTTGCAAGGTAAGCTACTACTGATGCTGTTACTATTGTTTCAATTACCATTATGAGCATGTGTGGGATCACTACAAGCTTTGCCATCATTTCGAATTGCTCTCCTGCTGTAATAAGTGTTATAGCCAGGAAGACCGTGGTCAGAAGTATTGCAAGACCTCCACAAATACCGCCAATAGCAGGCTTTGAAAGTCCCATACCCGAACCTTTCCTGAATACTGCATAACAGATCAAAGCAGGTACACCCACATTGAAACTGTTTATTCCTATCGTGGTTATGCCCCCGTGCTGGAACAACAATGCCTGAAGTACCAGACCAATGAACATTGCAGGATATGCAAGTGCGCCAAGGACAACACCCAGTAATCCATTCAGGATAAGATGTACACTTGTAGGTGGTACGTTTATGTGAATAAGTGAAGCAACAAAAAAAGCTGCTGTGAATACGGATAGTTTGGGGATCTGTTCTGCAATGCTGCCCTGTTTTTGAGCCATCTTGAAAGCAAATGCAATAAAAATTATTGAAACGATCCAGCCAAACGCTATAACAGCTGGAGATAGTACCCCGTCTGAAATATGCATTATATATCACTCCTTGAAAATAAAATAGAATGAAAGGGGATTTGGAACCCCCTTTCAATATTAGTTACTTATTTCCTTCTAAAAAGACAGATTGCACCAAGGATACCTGCAATTGCAATTGGGAATCCAAATCCTGGTGTGCTATTACCTTCAGCTTCTGTTGAGACTTCGGAAGGTTCTGCTGCAACTGCTTCAGGTGCTGCTGCAGGATAGAGGGCAGCTTCAAGTTTCTCGGACTTTTTCTGGAGCTGTTTTGCTTCATACTCTACCTTGTGGACAGCGTCGTGTGATGCAGATGCATGGGTAAGGTATGGTTCCTCAAGCTCAAGAATTTTGTGAACAGCCTCATTTTGGGCCAGAAGCTCGTCCATGACCACCTGTGCGTGGTCATTGATCTCACCGATCATGGCCTTGACAGCAGCTTCATTTGCAGCCGGCTCTGCAGCGAGGGTCTTTAGCTCATCGATGTCCTCGAGAATTTCCTTTGATGCATGTTCTGTGGTATGGGACGCAAGGTGTACTTGCTTGGCATAGTCCCTCCATTGCTGATCAAGTGACTCATCTTTGACTAAACACTTAGTCTCAAGAAGTATGGTGGTAGAATCATCAAGCATATCGTTTGCAATTCCTTCCATAGCTGTTACGTGTATTCCAGCATCGCCTTCAAGTACTACAGCTTCTGCAAAACCAAGGTCTTCCTCTACTTCTGCAGCGTGGGTCTTGATGTGATCTGCAATTGAACCTGCTTCGGTTACAGAGTTTTTGATATCTGCTGCATACTGCTGGTGTGATTCAGGTGCATCAGAAAGCATCTTCTGAAGGTCTGCGTCCTTGCTGTCGATAAGCTCAAGTGCTTCATCAGCATGTTCGTTGATCTCACCAAGGGCGATCATGATCTCCTCTTCATTTGCTTCAGGGTCAGCAGCGAGTACTTTAAGCTCCTCTGCATGTTCCTTAATGTGCGCTCCGATATGTTCGATATCATGGGAAGAAAGATGGATAGATTCTCCTGCAGCCCTGAGGTCATCATCCAGACCTTCATCATCGGCAATTAACATGGTCTGGTCGTGAATTGTTGCGGACATCTCAACAAGTTCTTCTGCGTGCTCAATAACCTCATCGATAGCCATATTCGCATCCCCGTGAGCGGATGCAGGCAATACGCTTGCTACCATTAGGACAAGTGCTATTATTGCAATTCCAAATATTTTATTAAAATTCATATATTCTCACCTATATTTTAACTCAAACATCCTGATATTTCAAACATCATAACATTCATACTATGTTTTGTGTTACAGGCTGTAAAATAGAATCATATATATATAGTTTACCGTTTGATAACATTTGTATACATGTTGGGTAATAGTTGTTAATTGAAGCTACCCCATATCAAATTTGCAATGACAAATAAACAGTAACATCGTAAACTTTAAAAAGATAAATAAAAAGAGAAGGGCATATCACATCTGAATAACCGCCGGGTAACAGTGTAAACTTTCGAAGAATAAACTAAGTGATGCGGCACAACCCAGGCGGCTTGAAAAAGAAAGACATTTTAAGGATAAAGTATTACAGGTGTTAAATCAAAAAGAAAACTCAATTAGATATGATGTTTTTTACAGACAGGTTCCTATTCAAAAAAACGGACTGTTCTTAAACCGTTTTGTCACCAAGAAATATAAAGGACCTGTGATGCCTTAAACTACAAAGTTTCACAGTCGTACACATTCAAGGAGGTAATTTATGAAATTATACAAAACTTATGAAGATCTTCCAAAGATTAAGCTCCTAAAGGGACAGGAAGTAAGCATAAGTGATAGTACCCTACGTGATGGAGCTCAGATGCCCGGTATTGTATTAAAGGCAGATCACAAAGTAAAGATCTATGAGTATCTGCACAACATCGGAATTGAAAAACTTGAGACATTTGTGTATAATGACCGTGACAGAAACGCCATTAGCATGATGTTGGACAGAGGTTATGAGTTCCCAGAGGTCACCGGTTGGGCAAGGGCTGCCACCAACGACATTGATCTGGTACTGGATATCGGTGCTATCGAAGAGACGGGAATATTGATGTCCGTCTCAGATGTACACATTTTTGACAAGATGGGACTGCCAAGCAGGGAAGCTGCCGAGGAAAAATACCTTGATGCATTACAATATGCAGTAGACCACGGGCTTAGGACACGTGCACATATTGAAGATATGACACGTGCTGATAACATTAATTTTGTTTATCCATTGATCAAGAAGATCCTTGAGATCGATCCAAAATGCACCATCCGTCTTTGTGACACCATTGGATTCGGGGTTCCATTTGCAGATGTTGAAGAACCATTCGGCATACCCGAGATGGTCAGACATGTCAAGGAAGAACTAAAAGCTGTCAATATCGAAACCCATTGTCACGATGATTTCGGTCTTGCTGTAGCAAATTCCATTGCTGGATACTGGCACGGTGCCAACTGGTCAAATGTGACTTTCCTCGGCATCGGCGAACGTGCAGGTAATGCTGAATTGGAGAAGTTGCTGCTGTTCCTTGGAAGAAGGGTAGAAGGCTTTGATAAGTACAATCTCGAATCCCTTTTCGAATTTGCTAAATTCATGGAAAGAGAGATAGGTATCAGGATCCCAAGGAACAAATCCGTTGTAGGGAACAATGTCTTTGCACACGAATCCGGTATCCACACAGCAGGCGTCATCAAGAACCCATTCACCTATGAACCCTATCCACCGGAAGCCGTTGGAGGAAAGAGGGCTTTCCTTATAGGCGATTCATCAGGTATTGAAGTTCTGCGATTCAAGGTAGAGGATACACTTCATGATCTTCTGGACGTCAAGATCAGTGTCGAAAAGAACGATCCACGTCTCAGGGCTATACAGAAGGATATACAGAACCTTTACAACAATGAAAAACGTGTTTCATGCATCTCAGATGAAGAGATACAGGCATACGTTGAAAAATACTTCCTCTTCGAGCCTATCGTTGAGAAAAGTATGGGAAGAAAGACCCTCTGAAAGCTTGTCCGCTAATATGCGGATAAGCAACATTCTTTTTTTAAAATTCGATGATCATCACAGATATATGATCGAACAGTGATAGCTTTAGATTCATCCCTCTATACCATACCAAAATTGTGAGCTCAATAGTAATTGAACAGACTTTTATAGATAGAATTACAAAATTACTTTTGTTCTTTAATTAGTAAGTTCGGGATCCCAGGGAGTGAAAGCATGTTATTTGGAGAATATCAACTAACGACCTATACAATAATTGCATTGTTCGTTCTTCTTACAGTACTAAGTTACATTCTCCGGAAAACCACCATATTAACCCGGGACAAAATGATAAAACAGATCATACTTTCCGTAGCCACTCTTCTCGGAATTGTTCTGATATTACTCACATTGCCAATAACAGATAATTCAAAACAAACCCTTTTGAGCTTTTTAGGAATACTACTCGGTGCTACCATTGCACTGTCGTCGACAACATTTGTTGCAAACGGCATGTCAGGCATGATGTTGAACCTTATCAAACCATTCAAAACAGGTGACTATATAAGAATAGGAGACGAATTTGGGAAGGTCTCGAACATAAAAATACTTCATACACAGATACAATCCATTGACCGTGATCTGATAAACATCCCAAACCTGAAACTCGTCTCAAATCCACTGGTCACAATAAGCACATCGGGAACAATTATTTCTGCCACCGTTTCATTGGGATACGACACACCATGGAAGCATATCGAAAAGGATCTGATAAGAGCAGCAGAGAGAACAGACCTTGAAAGTCCATTTGTACATGTCACAGAACTAAATGATCATGCTGTAACATACAAGGTAGGAGGTCTTCTTCGGGACATATCAGGATTGATCACAAAAAGGTCCGATCTGAAAAAAGCAGTTATTGATGCCCTTCATGAAGATGATATTGAGATAGTTTCACCCACCTTCATGAACCAGAGAGTATATGAGAAAAATGCTGTATTCATACCATCCTGCCCGGTATGCGATACAAAAGAAAATGTGCCTGCACCTTCTGATGAGTATGTGCCGAAAATGTCAACTGAAAACATAATATTTGACAAAGCCATAGGTGCAGAGCTTATCAAGAAGATAGATATGACCATGGGACGTCTTGATAATAAAATTGCAGACTTCAGATCGCTTTTCAGTACGACCTCAAATGGTGATATGTTCGTAACAGAACTAGAAGAGATGGAATCCATCGAGAAACAAAAGGTAGAACTGGAAAACTCATTCAAAATCATGAAAGAAACTTTTGAAAAGGAAGATGATAAAACTCCTGATGCTATAAAACTTAAAACGCTTCAGTATGTTGATTCTAAATCAGAAGAGCTGGACAATGAGATGGGGAAACTTCTTGAGAAATTGAAAGAAAATATTGACTAAATAAAACGATCTCATTTGGTTAACGGAGAACGAACAATTAAAAGAAGGTGCATAAGGCGTGAAGCCTTATGCGAAAAAGTCCCATTCTCGCCAGAGCCGGACTTACGTATAATTTTTAATTTACAACTTTGAGATGATAGCGTCGGTCATCTCGCTAAGAGCTGCATTTCCACCAAGGTCATAGGTGAGATGCTTGCCTTCTGAAATGACATCCTCTGTTGCCTTGAAGATCTGTGCAGATTTGTCGCTTTCACCAAGGTAGTCAAGCATCCATGCGCCTGCAAGAATGGTTGCAACAGGGTTTACCTTGTCCAGACCTGCGTATTTTGGTGCTGAACCGTGTGCGGGTTCGAACATTGCAAAGTTGTCCCCGATGTTTGCGGAGTAGATAAGACCGATACTGCCGATAAGTGCAGAACATTCCTCACTGATGACATCCATGAACAGGTTGGTTGAAAATTGGACTACGTCTGAAGATTTGGCCATTAATGGGACTCATTACGGTTATTATGATGGATTAGGCGTCTATGAAGCAACATTTACGAATACAACCTTCACCTATGAATATCTAACGCCGGCAGACACCTATTACGGTTCCTTTGATGTATTATTTTATGACAACGATGAGGGATTTGTCCTGTTGAGATGCACTGATAACAATGATCCGGAAGAGATCGGCAAATATCAGAAAATTTTATGGACAGAGAACTCCGGCAGTTATACGGTCAGTTATACGGTCAGTTATACGGAAACGTCCTTTGACGGAATCCACATCACGAAAACTGACGATTTCATGATAGAAGACGCATCTGTCTTCCCAACCCAAGCAGAAGCGGAAGCTTTAGCTCCCTAATCACATTGCTTATTTAGATACTAAAAAGCCCCGGCCGAAACCGGGGCTTTCCTTTTGTTTCCACAATAAAATTAAATAGAATCGATAATCCCATTCAAAGTCGCACTAGGTCTCATGGCCTGGGATTTCAACTCCTCATCTGGAGCGTAGTATCCTTTGATATCCATAGCTTTGCCCTGAGCTTCTAACAACTCATTGGCAATCTTCTCTTCATTTTCCATCAGAGCTTTAGCTACAGGTTCAAAAATCGCTTTTAATTCGCTATCTTTCTCCTGATCAGCCAGAGCCTGAGCCCAATACATTGCCAGATAAAAATGAGATCCTCTGTTATCAATCTCATTCACTTTTCGGGAAGGTGATTTTCTGTTTTCCAGAACCAGCTCTGTCGCTTTATCCAATGTTTCTGCTAAAACCAGAGCTTTAGGATTATCAAAACTGTTGCCCAGATGCTCCAGAGAAACAGCTAAGGCCAGGAATTCTCCTAGAGAGTCCCAACGCAGGTGACCTTCCGATTCAAATTGCTGTACGTGTTTGGGTGCCGAACCGCCGGCACCTGTCTCGAAAAGTCCACCGCCATTCATTAGGGGAACGATTGATAGCATTTTCGCACTGGTTCCCACTTCCAAAATGGGAAAGAGGTCTGTCAGATAATCTCTCAAAGCATTTCCAGTCACAGAGATTGTATCTTTGCCCTCTTTAATTCTCTCCAATGAAAACTTGGTCGCTTCAACGGGAGCTTTGATCAATAGTTCCAGGCCATCAGTATCATAATCTTTCAAGTATTTGGTCACTTTTTTAATGAGCTGTGAATCGTGAGCTCTTTTCTCATCGAGCCAGAAAACTGCAGGATTGCCTGTCGCTTTGGCTCGTTTAACGGCCAGCTTGATCCAGTCCTGAACGGGTGCGTCTTTCACCTGACACATGCGGAAGATATCTCCTTCCTCTACCGGCTGTTCAATGAGTACATTATTGTTGTCATCGATAACTTGAACTTTTCCTGTACCAGTCATCTCAAAGGTCTTGTCATGTGAGCCATATTCTTCAGCTTTTTGCGCCATAAGCCCCACATTGGAAACGCTTCCCATTTTTGATGGATCAAAGGCACCGTGTTTTTGACAGAACTCAATAGTTTCCTGATACACTCCCGAATAAGAGCGGTCTGGAATTATGGCTTTCATATCTTTCAGTTTCCCGTCTGGTCCCCACATGCCGCCTGATGAGCGGATTGCTGCAGGCATGGAAGCGTCGACGATAACATCGCTGGGAACATGGAGATTGGTAATTCCCTTATCGGAGTTAACCATAGCCAATGCCGGTCTCTTGGCATACACAGCTTCTATATCTGCTTTGATTTCAGCCTGTTTGTCTTCAGGCAGATTCTGGATTTTTGTATAGAGATCTCCCAGTCCGTGGTTGGGATCTACACCCAATTCTGAAAGCAGATCACCATATTTATCAAATATCTCTTTAAAGAAGACCTTAACCACATGACCGAAGATAATAGGGTCGGAAACTTTCATCATTGTCGCTTTCAAATGAACGGAGAATAAGACATCTTTAGCTTTGGCATCTTCTATCTGTTCAGCCAGAAATGCCTGAAGCGCTTTTTTGTTCATAACAGCTGCATCAATGATTTCTCCGGTCTGAAGAGGGGCTTTGTCTTTTAATAGTGTTTTATTACCAGCGTCATCTGTAAAGAAAATTCTGAAATTGGTAGCCTCTTCAATTTCAACAGATTTCTCACTGCCGTAAAAATCTCCGCCGGTCATGCTGGCTACATGGGATTTGGAATCGGACTTCCATTCTCCCATGGAATGGGGATATTTTTTCGCATAATTTTTTACAGCTTTAGGAGCTCTGCGGTCAGAATTCCCTTCTCTCAATACAGGGTTAACAGCACTGCCCTTGTTAATATCGAATTTCGCTTTGATCGCCTTTTCTTCATCATTAGAAGGATCTTCGGGATAATCGGGCAGATCATATCCCTGAGCCTGGAGTTCTGCGACTGTCGCTTTAATCTGGGGAACTGAAGCGCTGATATTGGGTAGTTTGATAATGTTGGCTTCCGGAGTTAAGACCATCCCTACCAATTCGGAAAGGGCATCGGAAATCTTCTGGTCCTCTGTCAGTCTTTCGGGAAACTGGGCAATGATTCTTCCCGCCAGGGAGATATCCCTCGTTTCCATAGTGATTCCGGCGTTTTTCACATAAGCCTGTACAATAGGCAGGAGCGAACTGGTTGCCAAAGCCGGAGCTTCATCGGTTTTCGTATAAATGATTGTCGATTTCTGTGCCATGTTAATCCTTTTCTCTGTAAATTAATAACATTTTATCGAAGCGAAGCCTTTATTCTATATAAAAAGACCCCATCCCTTTTTACCCATGTTGACCGAGCGTACAAAAAATCAATGTTACCTTTTCTTAGATGTTTAAAGCTGGTTGTGCAAGTAACCTACATAACCCCTTTCTTACTAGCAATAGGTAATATGCTACAGTCTCATTCAGGATTGACTTGAATGATATCGAAAAGGATACCATCTTCAACAGCTTGCTCTGACGTGTAAGTATAGACAACTTCACCAAAAATATCATCCATACTATCACATCTCTCTATGGATTGCTACAACAAAGGTTGATCTGTCAGGTGCTATAACAACAAAGCCACTATCATTAGATATTGTTCCTGCAATGACGCCTATACGTTTGGCATCCGACAGGACTCCTGCTTCTTCAAGTGTCAGTACTTCATAGGATAGGATTTCCCCTCCCTCATCGTCTTCATCTTCCCATGTTTTGTTCCATATTGCATCCTCAAGAAATGTCTTAAAATCAGATTCGGTAGTCATAGTTTATCACCGAAACAATTTATTCGAGACATTCCTAATGTAAACTTTGGAATATTAGTTATGATGAATTTGGAGGTAGAGGTATGTAATGAGATTGGTGCATGGGAGTATGAGAATATAGCTTAATATCAATAGACACATAACTTATAGGTGCAAGTCCTTTTTGATATCACTTAGTAACATTTATATATTATAACATAATGTTTTACAAAATATCAAAATATTAGTAAAGAGTGTTGATTAATACTATGCTTCCTGACAATGATATTAAAGAATATTTAAGCGCTTCACACATTAATGCGATTACATCTATTGCAGGAGCGAAAGCAGAAATGAAGTTCAGGGATCATGGTGTAGATGGTTCATTCAGAGCTCTTACAAACCCATATGGAACTAGAATATTAGATTCTTCTTTTTCAGTTGATTTCCAAGCAAAATCAACTGTAAATTGGACTCTCAAAGATGACTATGTCATATATAATCTTGAAGTAAAAACATACAATGATATGGCTTCTCGACATTCAGCAAGCTATGCAAGTCCTTTAATTTTAATATTACTTTGTTTACCTAAAGAAAAGGATAAGTGGGTAAGCATTTCTGAAGATCAATTAGTAATGACTAAATGTTGTTATTGGCATATGATTAAGGGTCCAATGACTGAAAATAAAGAAAAAATCACAATTCGCATACCATGCAATAACTTATTTGAGCCAGGAATAATAAAAGAACTATTGGAAAAGCTTGAAAGGGGTGAGGAAATATGAGTATAGCTATCCAAAATATTCTCAGTGAACACTCTCTTAATTTGTCTCGTTTGCTTGAGTACCTTAAACTCTCTGGATGGGAATTGGATGAACATCCTAATCCAAATATATTTTTGTGTTCTTATTCAATCAATGAGCAAATTGTAAAATTTGTTATCCCAAAAGATGAACAAATTATCGATTACAATGAAAGGATTGCAGATGCTATTAATATTATTTCTTCTGTCGAAAATAGGGAAGAATCAGCGGTTATTAAATCAATCCTCAAATTGAATAAAGACATATTTAATGTTCGATTATGGAAAGGTTCTTCGATAGATTCTATTAGCTACAACGACGCTCTGAAAATAATGAGTTCAATCAAAAAATTAATGCAATACTCTGCATCCTCTGAGCAAGACCCAAGAGGATATTTTGCGAAACCATTGGCAAGAGGAAACTCCTTTATAAAGAATTGTCAATTAGGGCACACATTCCATGGAAGTTTTGGTTTCACTATTGAATGTCCTGAATATCCAATAAATAATTTTCTTTCTGAGTTTTCAAATGATTTATCTACTCCTTTAACTCGTAAAATCATTATTAGGATCATAAAAGGTCTAAATGATGTTAAAACAGGATCTATGGATAAGGAAACTATATTTAAAAATGTAACAGATGGTCTTAATGCCAACATGTGTGAAGCACTACTAGAAATTGTTGATGATTTAAAAATTGATGTTGAATATTCTGTAGATTGGTCGAAAAATTATAATATTTCAGAGGATTCAATATATAAATATCCAGTTTCCCTTGGAAGAAACGATGTTGAATTGTTGAATTTTATTAAAGAGCAGTTGATGCCACATGATCATGAACAAGTGCTTATAATCGGAAAAGTGATCGAATTGAAGGCTGATGCAATTTATGAAACAAAATCTGAAAAATCACCACATACAATTAAAATTGAAACGTTGCATAATAATAAACCGATAAAGATTAGTTTAGACTTAAATGCCAAGGACTATGTAAAAGCCGGTAACGCTCATTTTGGTGAAAAGTTAATAGAAGTTCAAGGGCAGTTGCAAACGATTGGTTTCAGCTACTCTTTAGATAATCCTCGTTCTTTCAAACAGTCTACTGAACACTCAATGAAAACGGTTGAAATCACAGATGAAATACAAATTAAGGAACCTCAAAAAGGATTATCTGACTGGTTCTAATACAAAATATGTACATTGAATAATGCTTAAAATAAAGTCCCATACTCTAATATCCCTCATCCAAAGAACGATAAGCACAAGAAATCTACATGAGAATCTGGATAGAAGGTAAAGGACAGTACCACACGTAATAATAAGTAGGTAAATACTAAAAAGATATAAGATATGGAGTATCAAAATCCTGATATATACTTGCAATGATTGTTTAATTTATGAAAATTAATAAGAAGTTGAGAGACAGCTTCTAAAGATTCTATGATACGATATTTCTATGCTTTAGTTTCTTTTCTTTTCAAAAATGCATGGGCATCGGTACAAAGAATGCATTTTATGAAAGTAAAAAAAAGACCGCAAACTATTGAATGTAATCTGTTTAGGTTTGATCGGTTCATTCATTTGATTGCGGAATGAGTTAGAAGGAAGCAAAAAGTAAGATTAGTAGTTGAATGTTTTAAGTGAATGAATAATTATTATATTGCGTAGGCAATATAATATAATATAATATAATATAATATAATTACTGACATTAGATTGAAAGGGATTGAAAGATATGTAATTTATATCCCTCTACATCACAGTTGCAACTTTGCGATCCCATCACGCACAGACTTAGCAGATATTGAAAATGCCTGTTGCTGGCTTTCTGTCAATTCAAGTTCGAGGACCTCTTCCACGCCATTCTTACCTAATATCACAGGCACTCCCAGATATAAGTCGTTCTCGTTATATTCCCCTTGCAAATAAGCGGCTGCAGGAAGAACTCGTTTTTGATCTTTTATCACGGATTCTACCATGGTGGCAATGGATGCTGCCGGGGCATAGAAAGCACTGCCTGTCTTAAGATATTCAACAATTTCAGTTCCGGCGTTGATGGTGCGCTGTATCAGCCTATCGATCGTTTCTTCAGGAAGCATTTTTGAGATCGGAACTCCTGATACTGTGGTATATTGTGGCAATGCTACGAGGGAATCACCATGCCCTCCAAGTACGAGTGCAGATACATCCTGTACTGAAATTCCAAGTTCCATTGCAATGAATGCTGCAAAACGACTTGAATCAAGTACTCCACTCATTCCAAATACCCGGTCAGGTTCCAGTCCTGTATATTTCTGTGTTGCATAGGTCATTACGTCAAGTGGATTGGAGACCGTGATAACTATGGCTTCAGGTGCATATTCCGAGATGTTTTCAGATACATCTCTTATGATATTTGCATTTATCTTCATCAGGTCGTCACGCATCATTCCCTTTTTCCGGGCAATTCCTGCGGTAATGATAACAACATCAGAATCCGCAATGTCAGCGTAATTGGTCGTGCCCAATATGTCCACATTGTATCCAAGAACAGGGGCAGCCTGTATTATATCAAGTGCTTTCCCTTCAGGCAGACCTTCAACAACATCGGTCATAACAATGTTCCCGAGCTCAAGTTCTGCAAGACGCTGAACAGTAGTAGAGCCAACGTTACCTGATCCTATGACTGCTATTTTCTTCATTTGTAACTACCTCCGAATGATTGGACGTATTCAATGATCAATACATTGCAATCTATGTTTGATGCTTAACATTAATATATGTGATCTTAGTTTATTTGAGGATCTCTCTACAGAGCCGAACTATTACATATTTAAAAATAGATTTGCAAAATAGAAGCTCGAAACATTTATATGGCATAATTATATATTTTTAATTACCAATGGTGGTTGGTATTTTTGTAGTTAATATTTTTGTGGTGGGTGATATTATTAAAACATTAAATGTAGATTCCCGGTTCATTGGCAACGTTAGTAAAATATTCGATTTCAATCGGAGATCTTTCAGTATCATTGGTTTAGCATTACTTTTGCTGTTGCTTGTAAGCACCGGTGCAGCATCGGCGGAAGAGCCAAATGTCTGCAGAGAACTTCCGGTAAGTGCAAACCCGGGTGACACAATAACCGTGATATTGAACATCACACTTGATGGCGCAGATAAGACCGTCATAGAGGACAATGCGCCTACAGGATGGGTAGTAAGCAATCCATCTGATGATGGATTTATCGTTAATCCAGTTAATCCAGAGAAGGTAAGCTGGATTAATACCAACGCAGCACCAGGTGTTGCACAGTTGACCTATGATGTCACGATCCCTGGAGATGCAGCACTGGGAACATACACATTTGAGGGAGTGTTCGACCTAGCAATAGCAGCTCCTGGGGTCCAGCCAATTGACTGTGAAACAGAGATGGATGTCGAAGATGCAACATCGACCATCATTGAGGAAACAAAGACCTCAAGTAGTGGTGGTAGCAGTTCCTCCGGAAGCAGTGCTGGTGGAAGTGGAGCATCCGGTGAGGCCTTTGAGAATATCGCATTTAAAGATGTGAAAGCGAAGAACATCATCGGTGGTGCCGTAATTAGCTACACTTTCGATGAGGAACAGAATGCCATTGATTACATCAAATTCTCCGCACTGAAGAATTATGGAGAGGTTTCAACGACTATCGAAGTCCTTAAAGATAAGTCTGCAATGGTCGATGAAAGTGCTCCCGGACTTGTATATAGCAACCTTAACATATGGGTTGGTAAAGTAGGATTCGCCACAGAAGATAACATTGCACATCCTGCGATAGGTTTTAGTGTACCCAAAGCGTGGCTCACAGAGAATGAGATCAATGAAGATGCTATTGCATTGTATCGCCATAGTGAAGGTAAATGGAACAATTTGAATACCATAAAGATAGGGGAAGATGATTCATACATCCATTTTGAAGCCGAAACTCCCGGATTCTCGCCATTTGCCATTTCAGCGAATACAGAAGAGGATGATACGTCGATCATAAAGGATGTTGATCCAAAATATGCAGAATCTGATGCTGAAGCAGAAACACCAATTGATGATGAACCTGTTACTGAACCAAAGAGTACACCGGGAATTTCAGGGGTTTTATCACTGATGCTTCTGGGTTGTGCTTACGTGTTCAACAAGAGAAAGAACTGAGCTTCTTTCTCTCCCTTTTTTCTTTATACCCTTGAGTCAACATTTCTTTGCTTGGACTTTTTCTTCCGGCTCCCCTTGGAACTTTTTGTTAACTTTAGCAATAAAAAAAGAATTAAGAAATGAGATTGCTGAATAAAATCAGAACGAACAATAACATTATTCAACCCCCAATACATCAACTACTACATGAACACCTCTCCAAAGATCCCCATAACCGATGAACACATGCACATCGACCCGCGTGCAAAGGGACTCAAAGCTGTTAAAGAGTTCCAGAATGCAGGCGGCACACACATCATCCTTGTAACGAAGCCAACGTGGACTATAGGAGTGGAAGTTACAAGACCGGAAGATTACAAAATTGTCTTTGATGAGACCGTTGACCTTGCCAACCAGATCAACGAGACCGGCGTCACAGCATTTCCGGTCCTTGGAGTCCATCCTGCGGAGATCAACAAACTGAACGCACGCATGGAACTTGAAAAGGCAGTGGAGCTTATGAAAAGCGGGCTTGAGATAGCTTCGGAGTACGTTGAAGAAGGGGTTGCAGTGGGGCTTAAAAGTGGAAGACCGCACTACCCGGTGTCTGAAGAGATATGGGATGCTTCCAATCATATCATGGAACATGGGTTCACACTGGCGAAAGATGCCGGTTGCGCCATCCAGTTACATACTGAAAGTGTTGGGGAACCGGAACTTATCGACATCACTGAAAGAGCAAAGAAGACCGGCATTCCACTCAATAAGGTTGTCAAGCATTATGCCCCACCCCTTGTTAATGTCTGCGAAAGGCTTGGCATCTTTCCGGGTGTATTGGCAGGAAAAGGAGCCATAGAAGAAGCTCTTGAGCAGGGTACTCGATTCATGATGGAAACCGATTATATCGATGATCCTCAAAGGCCGGGAGCTGTACTTGGACCTAAAACGATTCCTCGAAGGACACTGAAACTTGTAGAAGAGCATGGGGAAGAACCATTCTGGAAAATACATAAGGAGAATGTAGAAGAGGTATATGAGGTGGAGATCGAATTGTAAAAGTAGATCGTTCAACGACCTGTCAGGAGCAATTACAACCAAGCCATTATGATTAGACAAGATCCCTGTTTCCTCAAATGTCATAACTTCATAGGATAGGAGTTCTCCGTCCTCGTCTTCTTCCTCTTCCCATGTTCTGGCCCAGATTGTATTCTCAAGAAATATCTGAAAATCCGATTCATCCGTCATTGTTTATCACCAAAACAATTTCATCAGCACATTCCTTATGCAAAAATTGAAAGATTAATTGCACTGTTTTCGAAGAGGGATGTATACCATGATATGGGTAGATGGGAGAACGATCAATGTGCGAGGAGTATGAGAGGTTCAAATCTGAGCCCTCGCACAACAAGTCGGGGATATAGGTAACGTTGAAAAACCGAACTCTTCTATATAATTATCAATGTATTGGAATGAACCGATTTTTAATATTTCATATTTTAAAATTGTTTGAGTGAATGAAATGAAACTACTATTTATAATCAAATCATAATGATAGTAATTTGTTAATGTACACCTTTGCAGCATATCAAAGATACTTAGTAACTTTTTATAAAAGAAAATGCTATTGTGTATATTATGGTAAATTATTACATTCTTAAAAAGAAAGAAACTAATATTTTTGAAGCTATATTTTTAATAATTGTTGGCATAATATTAGCTTTCTTTTATTTCAAATATATATCTTTAGAAACAGTATTATCAGCGTTCTTTCCTTTATTTATAATTTCTTTGTTTCTTCCTAATATACATAAAACAAATCAGATATTATTGCGAGACGGTTTGATTGTTTTAACGTTTTTTCTTGCAATTGGTTTTTGGGTTTTTGGATTTTCTGTTCCTTACATTAATATTGTATTAAGTGATGGAAAAATGGTTGTTATTGGTTCAATATTTTATGCCTACCTGACGTTCAAAAATTTACAGAATAATTCCTCCATCTTTAAATATCAGCGAATGCCAAATATAACAATTAAAACTAAAAAAGAAGATGCAAGTTATACATTCCTCATAGTAAATAATAGTAGATATCCAGTCAAAAATGTGAAAGTTGCTTTTCATATAGTGTATCCTATACCTGAAGATCGATATTTCGTACTTATGAAATGGTTCTTAAACCATCAATATGATTTTTTAATAAGGAAAAAACCACAAAATTCAACTTTAAAATCAATAAGTTTCATTGAATCAAATGAAACTAAAAAAATAACCCTTGACGACAAATTGTATAGTTTATTTGATATCACTAAAGCTCTAACTGGATATGGGGTATATGAGTACAGCAATCTTCCTACCGATTGCAAAAGGTTTGACATAATTACAGATTTAAGGTACAGTTCACAAGACAACCTTGAGATTGAAAATCCAATTTTCAAAAAATTTGAATTTGAGATGGATTCAAAAGGAATAAAACTTATTCATGACAGTGATGATCCAAGAACAATTTTCTGATTGTACATTAGGATACTAATGATATAATTTCAATTATAGGAGATCATCAAATTAGCTTTTCGATTTAAAAGCGTAACTCTTTTTTCAAGACTACTGGCACCACTCTGGGCATAGCTTATGCATTGCATTTATATGGCAGAAAATGTGCCAGTACATGAAATATTATTACGATGTTTCGGACGGAATCTGTACCATAGATTCAATTGCTAACTATCTGAACACAGGTAACGTATCAATATGCCAATTTTTGTATTTCTTAGATATCGATGACATTGCTTCTTATGTTGAAAGTAGCTATTATGCCGATAAGGACTGGCACTTTAGGTATAAGGTTTCGTCAATGATAAAGCTCATCGTTGTGAAATGTTATAGAAATCTCTCATTTGAGAAAACAATATCTACTTTAACAAAAGAAGAAGCGCAACTTCTTTCTTTTGAAGACAATAACGACATTATGAATCTTCCATCTCCTGCAACACTTCATCATTTTGTAAAATACAGATTTGGAGAAAACGGGCTCGAGGAAGTAATGTTCAAAATTGGAAAGAAGATCTCCAAAAATACAAAGATAAGGGATGCGAAAACTGATTCAACTCCACTTGAAGCATCAAGATATGACAAGTATGCGGATTACAATCCGCATTATAATTGTAAGATGGACAAAGCTCACATCACCATGATTGGAACACTTCCAATCTACATGACTCATACAAAAGGTGCTTCTCACGATTCTCCTGAATTGAAGAAACATATTGATGCATTGGTAGAAATGGGAGTTGACATTGACACTTATGCATTGGATGGAGGTTATGATTCATTCAGGAATCATGCAGATATCTGGTATAAATTGAATGCAAAACCAGTGATTGCATACTCTTCGGATTCTAAAATTCAGTATGAGGGGACGATGGGAAGAATTGGTCACTGGGTCAATAAGATGTGGAAACTTGGTGGATCCATTCATATGAAATATGAAGAAAAACTTCATTTCCTCTATGAAAATGGAAGAGAAAAACAGGTAGGGATGCACTTGCGAAACAAGAACATCGAAGATGATAGATTCGATGAAGATTATTCGCATAGGAGTGAATGTGAACGAGTACACAAGCATATTAAATGGACTGTAAAGTTCGATATCAGAGGAATGAAAAATGGTAGTAAGAAACTGTATTCAATTATGAATTTCGTTACATATCAATTGCTTGTAGCTACAAATTTGCAAAATGAGGTTAAAGAAACTAACTCATTTGCAAATTATGTATGAGGTGAATGTCATCAAATTAGAATGGGAGGATTTATGAGCTAATTTGATATTCTCTGTAAAAAAGCAAAGAAAGATTATCAGGAGTATTTTTGTTTTCATAGATTCACCTTTACGAAATCTCAAATCCTTTTCTTCATATTTCTGAAAATCATGAACATCGAGAGAACTGCAATAGATGTGCTAAAACCGGGTGTATCCTCAGGAGTAGATACAGGTTCAGACTTCATAGTTGTTGAAGGTGCAGATGCAAGTTCTTCATCAAGGTTGATCACTGATATTGCCATTTTGTCACCATTGATTGCCATAGTTACAATTTTATCCCCTTTGGGTGACCACTGAGGCATCAAACCTTCACCAATTCTAATCTGGTCAGTTCCATCACTGTTCATGATCCAGATTTCATATTCTCCAATGTTCCCGGAATTGAAAACAATTTTACTTCCATCAGGCGACCAGTCTGGATAAGACTGTGATACAAAATACTTGGAATTATTGGTAAGAGGTTTTTTATTACTACCATCAGCATCCATTACCCATATGCTGGATGTGTAATTTTCATGATCTCCCTTTACATAAACTATTTTTGTACCATCAGGGGACCAGTCAATATTGTAAGCAGATCCGTCTACAAATTGTATTTTATCGGATCCGTCTTTGTTCATTATCCAGATTCCACCATTGCCGGATTCATTTGATACAAAAGCTATTTTTTCTCCATCTGATCTCCATGTTGCCCCGATGTTATCTTTTCTACTGGTGGTGAGCTTTAGATTATTGCCACCATCGTAATCGATTACCCATATGTCATAATCCTTACAAACTTTAGAGATGTTGAACATTAGTTCTTCTTTGCCATTTATTTCTACAGTTTCCCAAACATTCCTGTTTTCAGAAGATGCTGACACATAAACGATCTGTGAACCGTCAGGACTCCACGAAATACCCCATCTACCCGCCAAACCAAGCAGATTGTTTTCAAGGTGTGCTCCATGAGTTAATTGTCTTTTATCTGAACCATCGACATTCATGATCCAAAGTTCATGATTACCTGTTGCATTTGAAACGAATAGGAGTTTTGTTCCATCAGGAGATAAAGGACTATTAGATCCAAGTCCGAGCATACTATCTCCAGAAGCGAGTTGAATTTTGTTACTTCCATCAGCATCCATTATCCAAAAGTCTACAACCCAATCTCCTGACGTTATGGTTTCGAGATCTGATGATGTGTAAATGATTTTGTCACCATCGGTAGACCATTGGGGATATCCAATGGATTCTGTTTCATCAGTAAGTTGTAATATTTCACTTGCATTGACAATGTTGGCTGAAAAAAAGCAAAGAAAGAAGATCAGGAGTAATTTTGTTTTCATAACTTCACCATCAGGGCACTCTTATTTCTTCTTCATTCTATTGACAAGCATGAACAAAGTGAATACTGCAATAGCAGCACCGAATCCCGGTGCTTTTTCTGTTGGTTTTTGTGTATTATCAGGTGCATATGCTATTGGTAACATAGGTTCAGATTTGAGTTCTTCGTCAAGAACAATCACCGAAACAACTGAATTATTGCCACTTTTTCCCGTAAAAGCAATTTTATCTCCCATCGGGGACCATTGTGGCTTCCGTCCTTCCGCTAAAACGGTTTCATTTGTTCCATCCACATCCATTACAATGATTAGGGGATCTGACTCTTTTTTGTACGTGGTATCAAATGCGATCATCTTCCCGTCCGGTGATAATTCCGGGCGTGCATCCCACCTATCATAGCTGCCAGTTAATTTTCTTTTATTACTTCCATCCGAGTCCATCACCCAAATTGTATGTGATGAATTATAGAATGTGGAAATGTTAGAAGTATTAAGAACGCTAGCTGAAACATATGCAATTTTTGTGCCATCAGGTGACCATTTGATATCCAATTCCTTTTCCTCGGAATTTGTCAATTGTAACTTGCCGGTTCCGTCGGAATTCATTGCCCATATGTCCGGATATCCAGCACTATCTGAACGATATGCTATTTTATCTCCATGAGGCTGCCACAAAAACAGTGAATCATTTTCAGCTCCCTGAGCAAGCAGCACTTTATTCGTTCCATCCGGATTAAGAAGCCATAAGTTTTTGGATTTATCGACCATGAATATTTTTGTTCCATTTTGAGCCCACTCATAGTACTCTACGTCTGAGCTACCTTTAACCTTTTTTTTGCTTGTGCCGTTAGCATTCATAATCCGTATGTCGGTTTTTAGAAAAATTGGAATATCTCCAATAATTTCCACTCCCAACAGAGAGCCATAAAGGAGTTTGTTCCCTTCTGGGAACCATGGATTGTCAGTTGGACTAAAACCAGAGATTAAAAAAAGAGGTCCTAATGATTTGCCGGATGTAAGTTGTGTTTTATTACTTCCATCGCTGTCCATCACCCACGTTTTTGTGTTCCCAATGTTACCAACCTCAGAAAGTGTGTAATATACTATCTTTTCTCCATCAGGAGACCATATAGGGAATCCGTTGGATTCGGTTCCGTCTGTAAGTTGTAATATCTCGCTTGCAGACGCAGCGTTAGTTGCAAGCAAACAAAAAAGGAAGATTAGAAGAATTTTTGTTTTCATAGCTCGACCTCTGAAAAAATGTTAGTTTTTCTTCTTTGTATTTTTGAAAACTATTAACAGCGTTAATACTGTAATAGATATTTCAAAACCGGGTGCTTCCTCAGGACTAGATTCTGGCATGGATGTTGCAAGTGCTGATGTCACAGTTGTTGAAGGTGCAGATGCAAGATTCTCATCCAGATTCACCACTGAGAGTCCCATTTTTCCATCTTCCGATGAGACAAAAACAATTTTATCTCCTTTAGGAGACCATTGGGGAAATCCGCCCCCACTGGTATTTGCAGTAAGGATTGTTAGATTTGATCCATCCGCATCCATGACAACAACATCAACTCTATTTCCAGCATCATTCCTGTTCTCAAAGGCTATTTTAGTACCATCAGGAGACCATGAAGGGTAATAATAATCCAAACTTTCATTTGCAGCCACCAATTGTTTTTTATTAGCACCGTCTGCATCCATTGTCCAGATTGTAGTGGAAAATCCTTTAAACGCAGAAAGGTTTGTTCTATCGAAGGAATTCCTTGAGGTGTATACGATTTTATTTCCATCAGGTGAAAAATCTATTCCCATTGCATATTCATTTTCGGGAGTGGAAGTCAATTGCTTCTTTCCAGAACCATCTGGGTTCATTATCCATATATCGTAGTTACCCGATCCGTTTGAAATGTAGAGAATCTGGTCTCCATTAGGCTGCCATAAAAATCTGGTATTTTCGCCACTTATGGTAGAGAGTAATGTTTTGTTTTTACCGTCCGAATCGACCAGCCAGAGTTTTTGTGTATTATCTTCTTCCTCGACAATAAACAAATTTGATCCATTGAACACCCATTGATAAGAGCTTATGTTCTTTATTCCATTTATCTTATGTTTTTCTTCTGTATGGACATCATATATCCAAATACCTGGGATTAAGCCGTATTCCAATGACGAGTAGACCAATTTTGTACCATCTGGAGACCATGGTTTGTTAAATCCAAATCCACTTACACCGGTAGTAATCTGCTGCTTATTGTTCCCATCATTGTCTATGATCCAGATTTCTACCTGATACCAGCTATGCGATGTGACATAAACAATTTTTTCCCCATCAGGGGACCATTGAGGACTAATAACCGATCCAGTGTCATCTGTCAACTGTACTATCTCGTCTGCAGCTGCTGGTGCGAGGATGAACAGAGAAATAAAAATAAAAAAGAAAGTTTTTGTTTTCATATTTAACTCCTTTTTCCACTCGCTTCATAAAGAACAATAACACGAGCCACTTTCTTCTGCCACCACTGTTCTGAGTGGGATTACGACTCCTCCAACAATTGGATAAGCAAAACATTCAGTATGTAATTCGACAAAAACACGACATTCCCTACTTTGTACTTCAAATGTATTTGATCCATCTCCTGAGCATAAATCAATTTCTTGAACTTGCTCAGGTGGATATGGTGATGGTTCTCCAGGTATGCCAAGATAATCCCAACTCACACCTGTCTTTACAATCATTTGACAGCATGGGCCATCTAAAGGTAGTACAATTTCACCATTAGCAGCTCTTTGATTAGTAGTTTGACATCCATGCACAAACCAATCGACATGAACATAGTATGTTCCATTTGGTCTTTCATATAGGATCGCACTTTCGATCTCGATGTAAATTTCTCCACTCATACTTAGATAGGAATTTGAACAATTGTTAACAACTCTATCAACATTCCAAGTCCACGACTTTGACACTACAACACCATCTTTCTCTGCCTCCACTTTTAATTCATGGCTTCCAAATACAGCATCATCGGTGTAGGTATAATAAGTATTTGCCGTTGGATTATTGTTTGTTTGAACCACAACACCATCTAGCTTCCACCTTAGAACATCACTATTCAGGTTAACAGTTACTTTGAATGTTCTTGATTCACCAGCATAGTTAACCGGTGATTCCGAGCTTCTCAATGTAATTTCAAGATCAGGTGTGCCTCCGCCTCCCATCATTACACCTCCAGATATCCTTCTTTAATCAGGTATTGTGGTAAAATCCAACCATTGCAATATATCATGTTATCTTCCTTGCTGAGTATCGGAAGATTTCGATTTTCCCACCATATGTCACAATCAGGTGTCCAGAATTTATTGTTGTACACTTCATACAAACAACCCTTTTCCCCTATAGGAGTTCCAACAGGTTCTTTCTTTATTTTTCGGTATATGGTGTGTGGATCACTTTTCATACATGCATTACTATGCGGATCTTCACAAAATTTGGTTGCTTTTCCCAGATAACATGATGGCTGGTAACATATCACAGGAGTTTTAGCTGGTTTGTAAAGCAATTCCAAACTTTCATCAAGACAGGAACCAACAATTGCAAGATCATATTGTTCTTTCCTGTAATCTTCCATAAATCTGAGATACTCATAACCGTACCATTTCAGGTTTGGGAAGATATCCCAGAATTCAGCTGGAAAAGCACCGACAGCAATTACTTTTTTATCACTCTTTGGAAGTGCCATTTTTGGGTTAATTGTGTCAAATACAATTTCTTCTGCATGATGGAGATTGAAAGAGGTGTCAACACAGGGGGAATCAATTTTTGAAGGAACTTTTGTGATAATCCGTTGGACATTCTCCTCATTAATTTGATCCCAGAATGCTGAAAAAGTAGGACTTATATCTAAAACAAAGTTTTTCCAGTCATCTTTTGCTTTATAGGAAATGACTTCATTGATGTTGTTAAACAGGTCAATGTATGCAGCACCAATTGGCCCATGTGGAAGTGTCACTTCAAGGATATACCTGTCATATCCTTCAGGGATCCATTGTTCGAGTGTTTCTTTACTTTTGGCAGCCTCTATTGGGATGGTATAATGATAACAACTATTTTGTAGAAAAGTTCCAACATCATATTGTCCCTTCATAGTTTGCAGGCATGCCACTTTCAGGCCCTTCGATTTAAAATGATTTTCAAGCAGAAGCGCTGTTGAAGTTTTTCCTTGCTCACATGGCGATGCAAGGACGTATATTTGTTTTTCATTTTCATCCATGGGATCATCTTCAGAATTTATTTGATTAATTAACTAAAAAAACATATCCAATTGATTTATAATTTTTGATTATGTGAGTAATCACATTGGGTAATAATGTGCCAAAATATGAATTTGAGGACTGTTCCCGAGATGCTAAAGCAGGTTAATATTATCATCAATAATGCAGCATAACCCTAATTAGAATTACATGATTTGCCTCATATTGGCTCTTAATTCCTATATGACTTATATTTGCATTTCTTGCAAAAAAGTATGAAAAGGACTTTTATTAACAATTTATGGAAACTGAATCTCGGGATAAATCGGAAAAAGCAACCTTAAAGGCGTGCTACATGATATACTGCAAAGCGAGAACATGTTCAAGTACGTAAGTACGGATTAAATTCCGATCACATTTCAACCCGACAGCAAACCTTTAATCCTCTCACTCAAATATCTTATATTCGACTTAATCTAAAAATACCCACAAAAATATGTCCCTGAAAAATATAATTGTCAAAGGTGCTAAGGAGCACAATCTCAAGAATGTAGACGTTACATTCCCGCGTGATAAACTGATAGTCATAACCGGACTCAGCGGGTCTGGAAAATCTTCCCTTGCTTTTGATACAATATATGCGGAAGGTCAGAGACGATACGTGGAATCGTTGTCAGCTTATGCAAGACAATTTCTGGGGCTTATGGAAAAGCCGGATGTTGAATACATCGAAGGACTTTCCCCCGCAATTTCCATTGAACAGAAAACAACCAGCAAGAACCCGCGTTCTACGGTCGGTACTGTCACAGAGATATATGATTACCTGAGATTGCTCTATGCGAGGATAGGAATACGGCACTGTCCAAAATGCGGCAAGGCCATTGAACCCCAGAGCGTTGACCAGATAGTCGATAGTATATTGAAGATAAAAGAAGGTTCTAAGATACACATCCTTGCACCGCTTGTGCGGGAGCGCAAGGGAGAATATAAGAAATTACTCACCGACCTTCGTACAGAAGGGTTTGCACGTGCAAGGGTCGATGGCGAGATAATAGCCCTTGAGGATGCAGAGACAATTGAGCTGGGACGTTATAACAAACACAATATCGAAGCCGTAGTGGACAGGATCGTAATAAAGGACGACATTCGGGAAAGAGTGACAGATGCCGTTGAGACCGCACTGGAGAAAAGTGGTGGCACACTGATAGTTCATGTGCTTGACAAAGAGGAAATAGTCTTCAGTGAAAATCTGGCATGCCCTGATTGTGAAATTGGTTTTGAGGACATGGAACCATCAGCTTTCTCATTCAACAGCCCTCAGGGAGCATGCGAGGAATGCCATGGTCTTGGAACTTCCATGGAGTTCGATCCTGAACTTATCGTACCCGACACCACCCTTTCATTGCATGAAGGAGCCATTGAACATTGGGGCAAGAAAGATGGGTACTACATGCAGTCACTGAAATCCGTTGCGGACCGCTATGGTTTCTCCATGGATGTGCCTTTTGAGGAACTGGCACCTGAACACAAGGACATCATCTTTAACGGTGCCAGTGGACTGATCGATTATGTGCACATCGGTAAGAACGGCGGGATGTGGAAACACAAGGGTAAGTTCAATGGAGTCATCGCCAATATCTCAAAGATATATAATAGCACAGAATCCGAGAACAGAAAAGATACCCTGAAAAAGTACATCACCACCAAACCCTGTACATCCTGCAATGGAGACAGACTAAAGCCCGCAAGTCTTGCAGTTACCATTAATGAACAGAACATTATCAAGGTCACTCGGATGTCCGTGGAGAGTACACTGTTGTTCTTCGAAGAACTTGAAACAAAGCTCACACCACGCGAATATTCCATTGCGAGACTCATACTCAAGGAAATAAAAGCAAGACTGGGATTCCTGATGGATGTCGGACTTGATTATCTTACCCTGAGCCGTTCAGCAGCAACCCTGTCTGGCGGAGAAGCCCAAAGGATCAGACTTGCTACACAGATCGGGTCCAGCCTTATGGGCGTGCTGTACATCCTTGACGAGCCGAGTATCGGTCTGCATCAGAGAGATAATCTCAGGCTCATTAACACGTTAAAGCATCTGAGAGATATTGGAAATACCGTTATAGTGGTTGAGCATGATGAAGAGACCATCATGAACTCCGATCATGTTGTTGATATGGGACCAGGAGCAGGCATACACGGCGGAGAGATAGTCGCAGAAGGAACTCCCGAAGAGATAATGGCCCATCCGGATTCACGTACCGGACAATACATGAGTGGTAAACTGGAGATCGCCATACCGGAAAAAAGACGTAAACCCACAGGGAAACTTGTTATTATGGGGGCTTCACAGAACAATCTCAAGGGGATAGATGTTGAATTCCCCCTTGGAGTGATGGCCTGTGTGACCGGAGTATCAGGTTCCGGAAAAAGTACACTTATCAACGAGACATTGAACAAGGTCCTGTCACAGAAGTTGCATCGTTCACGTGAGAGACCGGGCAAATATAAAGATATAAAAGGTCTTGAACTGGTGGATAAAGTCATCACCATCGACCAGTCGCCAATAGGACGAACACCACGCTCAAACCCCGCCACATATACCAATCTGTTCACACCCATACGAGAACTGTTCTCACAGACAAAGATGGCGAAGACACGTGGCTACAAGCCCGGAAGGTTCAGCTTCAATGTTCGTGGCGGCAGATGCGAGACATGTTCAGGTGACGGAACCATAACAATTGAGATGCACTTTTTGCCTGACGTTTACGTGCCTTGTGAGGTCTGTCATGGAAAAAGGTACAACCATGAGACACTGGAAGTAAATTACAAGGATAAAAATATCGCTGATGTCCTTGATATGACCGTTGAGGAAGCCCTGGGATTCTTTGAGAACGTACCGAAGATCAGGAATAAACTGCAAACCCTTTTCGATGTCGGGCTGGGATATATAAAACTGGGACAATCTTCAACAACGTTATCGGGTGGAGAAGCCCAACGTGTAAAGCTTGCGACCGAACTTAGTCGCCGTTCCACCGGAAAAACAGTATTTATCCTTGATGAACCGACCACAGGACTTCATTTTGATGACGTGAACAAACTGCTTGACGTGCTTCAAAGATTAGTGGAAACAGGGAACACTGTTATTGTGATCGAGCACAATCTTGACGTTATAAAGACCGCTGACTGGATCATAGATCTTGGACCCGAAGGAGGAGAACGTGGTGGCAAAGTTATCGCAAAGGGAACGCCTGAGAAGGTCTCGAAGGTCAAAGGCTCCTATACCGGAGAATTCCTGAAAAAAGCACTCAAGAAATAATGAGAAAAAAGAAAAGAATGAAGTTTAATTGATATCTGACCCACGGGTCAGATATCGTGTCCTTCAAAACAGGGAAGGCAAACCATTTTACCTTCCTTTACACGCAAACGTGTTTCCATGGCTTCCTCACCACATTCCGCACAGGCGATGGAACGATAGACCATTGCTTTTTCGGGCGGTTCGGTTTCAACGTTCGTAACGGTGAACAAATCCTCATCAGGAATGTCAAGGATAGCATAGGCTTTTTCAGCATGTCTTTTTCTGAACTCCTCAAGCTCCTCGACAGTAGCAGTCCCATTTCTTACCTTTGGGAAAAGTTCATTGTACTTTTCATCATTGCCCCTTTTGCGGGGATTTACGGATATTCGCAGAGCATTGCGGTCTCCTCTCTTGAAGAAAGTGTAGACATGCTTACCAAGGTCTTTAAAGACAAGATTGCCCTTTCCGAAAGTACAACCATTTATGACCTGTATAGCATCGACACTGCATGATTTGTTCTCTACGACAACTACAAGTTCCTCATCCTCTGAACGGTCCTTGAACTGCTCAGCAGCATAAGTGCCTACTCTGTAACCGATGACAATTCCCGGACAAAGGTGACCGTGGAACTCTATTGCGTCTTCCAGATCCATTATACCACCTTAGAACTGAGCTCTGAGCTTTGCCACAACGTTCTCGACCTGCGCTACTGCGGTACCGATGTACCTGTCAGGATTTAGAAGATCGCTGATCTCGGATTCGGTCAAATACTTTGTAACGTCCGGTCTACCGAGTAGGACATCCTTGAGATGCATTCCTGATTCGTGAGCTTCCATTGCGGAACTGCGGACGATCTCATGGGCTTCCTGCCTGCCAACACCACGTTTTGCCAGATCGATCATGATAGCTTCACCCATGTTAAGACCACGTAAGAGGTCGAGGTTCTTGCGGATATTCTCAGGATAGAATCTCAGATTCTCGATGACGCCTATTGCGAGCTTTAAGAGATGGTCTGTGAGGACACAGCTTTCGGGGAAAACGATCCTTTCACATGAGGAGTTCGTGAGGTCACGTTCATCCCAGAGAGTGTTGTTCAGAAGTTCCGGCTCGACCATTGAACGAACGATACGTGCTAAGCCACTTATCTGTTCTGATTTGATAGGGTTCCTCTTGTGAGGCATTGTGGATGAACCTACCTGGTTCTTGCGGAAGCTCTCCTCCACTTCTGCGATCTCGCTTCTCTGGAGGGTGCGTATCTCAACGGCGATCTTGTCAAGGGTGGTTACTGTGTTTGCCATCCACATGACGAATTCTGCGTGGCGGTCACGCTGGATGATCTGGTTTGAAACATCAACACTGCCAAGACCGAGATATTCCATTGCATATGCCTGGATCTCTATTCCATCTTTACCGAATGCTGCCTGTGTGCCCACAGCACCTGTCATCTGACCTACCAGAAGACGTGGTGTAAGCTGTGCCAGACGTTCGAGATGCCTTGCGACCTCACTTGCCCAGATAGCAAATCTCAAGCCATATGTGGTCGGTACACCGATCTGACCGTGTGTCCTGCCGGCACAAACAGTGTTCTTGTGCTCTTCCGCCTTTGTGAGCAATACATCGAGAAGTGTCCTTGTCTTTTCCTCAAGGATCGCGACAGCATCCATCATCTGAAGAGCGGTAGCTGTGTCCAGGATATCGTTGGAAGTTGCACCAAAGTGCACCCACTTGGCAGCGTCATCTGTGCATTGCTCAGAGATAGCAATAACAATGGCCATCATGTCATGGTGTATCTCATCCTCGATCTCAGCAACTCTCTCGATCTTTACATGAGCTATGCTTTTCTCAATTTCTGCTGCAGCTTCAGCAGGCACCATACCGATCTTTGCTTCGGCATTTGAGAGGGCTGCTTCGGTCTTTAAGAGCTTTTCAAGGCGGTTTGCCTCGCTCCAGACATATTTCATTTCGTCAGTACCATAACGGTATTCGATAGGATGGATTGCCATGTATTTTGGTCTCCTTTGAAGTGGAATTGATTTACTAATGAAGTATAGTGGGTAGATAAACAACAAACCCATAAATAGACTTTGTTTGTCAAGTTTAAAGCCCAGGAAGATAATCCATTCAGAGCCTTGAAGCTCCTTGCATACATCGGATTACAATCCGAAGGATGTGCAGACTTCCAGGACCTTTTAGATAACCTTGACATTTCCAAAAGTACACTCTGGCGTTACATCAGTTCCCTAAGAACACAGGGATTGATAGGCATAAACAGAAGTGACCATACGTGCGTATTCTTCAAGAAACGTTCAGCATGGGAACATCTCCGGGACCCATTGCTTGCAATAGTCACAGCTCTGGATATAGGTCTTAAGAAGATCTATGGAGAATTATTTATTGATTCCGGAATGATTCGACGTTATCGTGACAGGGCTAAGAACCTGAAACCGATAAAGAAAAAAGAATCAAGAACTCCAAAGTTTGAAAAGATAGTTGTTGAGACTATACGGGAAGCTGAAAAGCTGAATAAGGAATTCAAGGAGCTTGGAATTAACAAGCGTGCTTCTGTTCTGTCTACTCACAATACGATGAGGTATTGTTGGTTGAGCGGTAGCTATAGAGAATCAAACAATTTAATTTTCTTCTAAAGCCAATTTATTTACAACTTCTTCATCGATTATACCAATGTAATCCATCAAAAACGTGATGTTATCCATTATATCAAGTGGACTAATATCAGAAGCATCGTCATTTTGATGAACAATATTATTTCTTTTATCAACAAGTGATCCAACCCTATCCTTACAATCAAAAAAATCAGGATTAGCATCTAAATTAATGCCTAATTTTTTGAAAAACGCTAAAGTTAAATACACATTTCCTGATAATTCACTATCGATATCATCATCAGTAATTTCAAAAGAGAATTGTCTGACTTCATCATTTGGTTTACTTTTCTTTTTGTTCAAAGACCAATCAACCAAATTATGTGGAACTTTAGCATTATTTATCCTTAAATTAAATGTATCAATCATAAGATTAGAAGCTTTTTTTAAATATGACTCCAAGTAAGCACAGCTAATTACCATTAATGATTTTGTAAAAAAGTTCATATTTAAAGTAATAAACTCATCATCGCCAGCTACTAATTTATCATTCGCATTTTGGGTAAATGTTAACAAATCATTGTACAATTCTAAATGCTCTTCTAAAATTGTATGATCATTCATTGATACCACTCAATTTTTCTTCCCAAATTTTCCTTCTCTTTATTATGGCATATTTTTTCTGAACACCTGAATAAACCGTTTTTTGGAAGTCTTCTATTAAACACATTGAATTAAAAGCTTCTACAATTTCATCAGAGTGATTTTTTATAAATTCAAAATCTAGCTTTTCAAAACTCCACATTAATAAATCATAATATGCCATACTCTGCCTGCGTTTTTCTTTATTTATATCTACAAAAACATCATCCTTAAATACAAAAATACATTTTTCTAATGTTTCACAAAAACGTTGTTGTAACAAAGCTGTATCAGAATCACTAATGTGTTGATTATTAATCATAAAAACATCTAAATATTTGTCCATTATTCCATTATAATCAGACAAATCCCCTTTCATTGCAAAAAATCTTAAAACTTGTTCTTCATTTTGTAAACCATCTTTTTTTCGGGAACCATTTTTACCAAGTCCAAACTTTGAAATATTTGTATTTTGAGCTAATTTGGACAACAATGAATCTAAATTTCCTGGATAAAGAGCATGCCTGATTTCTTGGGGTGTTAACGATACTCCCCCTTGATTGAGTCTTGCAAAAATATCTTGAACTAGTTGTTGTTTATTATCATTTCTCAATATAATACAACGGATAGTATAACTTTCTAATTCATTTTTATATTTGCCCAACTCACTGAACTTTTTGCCATTTAATTCTTTATACGCAGTTAAACCCTTCAGAGCAAATTCATCTTTAAAAAAACGTACTATTGTAGTTATTCTTTGTACACCATCAATTACTAAGTGATTGTTCTCATCATCCTCAGCAAAATAACATGCAGGAAGAGGTATCCTCATTAATGCTGATTCAATAAATCTAGAAGTTTTTACTTCACCATCTTTATTCCATTTATATACTCGTTGAAAATGAGGATCTAATTTTAATTTGTTTTTGTCAACTCTTTGAACTAAAGATTCAAATGGATAATCTATTGGATAGAGATTTAAAACATTATTAGACATGAATACACCTTTTCCTTTTTGAGATGATAATAAGGGATTACTATATACATATTTCTTTTTTATACACTGACATCTAGTTTAACTTCTAGTGGAACTATTTAAAACAACTGTAATAATAATACGCTTATCAAACTATGTTATTATACCCCTTGTTATCGATTCATACAATAATCTTAAATTTTCGCCGCTTGCCTGCAGCAAAGTTTGCAGTACAAAGTACCGCATGTGGCTTTTTTACCCCGTCCCCTTAGGCACACTCTTAAGGACTATGTCTCACTATTGAGACATTCGGTTTGAAATACCTCTATTTTTGACCTTGAAAACTCCAAGCGAAATCAAGGGTTTACCCATAATCATCAGGGAGATCATACCAGACGGGAAACCCCACACGCAACCATCCCTATAATCCAATAGGTTTGATTAGGTCGCATGCAGGTTTTACCCGGAGAACAATAGCAAAGCAAACTGTGTGCTGTCCAATCCAGCCGTCGTCCACGTTGCACTATTGCAAAGGATCTCTACATGGCATTATTAAGTGATCAAAGATCACGCAATTATGCCCCAGCCGTAGAATATAGGCTAATTTCCGAGTATCGCAGGAACGAGAAACACAGGAATTTAGTCGGTCAATTGACCGGCTCCCAAAAAAGTATACTTTTATGTTGAAGTTTCCTTCCTACTTTTTTTAATAATTTTATATGTTTAAGTGATACAAAATGAACCTTGAATTTGAGGTTTAAAAAAATGTCCGACTTCAATAAATACAACATTAGACAGGTGGGTGAGCGTATCCGCTTACCTGGCATGTCCGTATCGATCTCTGAAAAGCTCAAAGATCCTGGACTTTTATGACACCACCGAAGAACTTGATTCTTTAACTTAATTTGTCGTTTCGGGCGCTTAGCTAAAGGCAAGCGATTTAAGGCGCCGCCCGCTTTAGCGGCGCCCAGACAATAACTTAAGGATCCATCAGGGTTATAGTAACATTTTGTGAATTAATTTTTTATGAATAACATATTTATGATTTATTATAGCTATTAGCCCATTATCAATAAAGTACTCTAAAATCGTAACCTTTTCATTAAATCCTCCAATGTCACATTGTCTTGCAATTCCAGATATTGTCCAAAAATGGTCATAACTATTATTTTCAATTTCGTCCAACAAATATTTGTATTTTTTTAAATTATCGGTTAAACTTGGACCAATATAGCGATTTTGGAGTTCAGTTATTGAAAAGGAATTGTTTGTATATTCGTTCAATTTCGACTTTTTCTTTGTTATTTCCTGGTATTTTTGTTTATATTCCAAATCTCTATTACTTTCTAATTGTCTTTTTATATTTTCTCGATATTTAGCTATCTGCTTTTTATCAAAATTTGAATTTAACATTTCTATAGTAGTAACAACTGTATATCCACACCCTTTTCCATAATTTAAAACGTATTTTGATATTGATTCATCTATTGAAGTTACACATTCTTTTAAAATTTCATAATCTAAATTATTCTCTATGTACACATATAAAACATCAATTCCCTTTTTTCGATATTCTTCTTTCTTCGAGTCGTCGTCATCATGCGTATGCACAATTTCTATTGATTTTACAAGATTTTTGTTTTTTAGCAATGAAATATCTGGAATTAAATTATCGTGCTTTTTTTCTAATTCAATATCATCTACATTATCTAAAAGAAGAATTTCCTTTTTCAAGTTTTTAGGAACAAGTGTATTTAGTGCATATTCTCCGTTACTTCCACCAATTCCATATTTAATATAATCATATTCTATTCCATCACTAATACATTTTAAAAAGCACTTCAGGTTCTTTCCATTCTGTAAATATTTCTGAAGTCGTAAGTATAGCAAATATTTACTATTGCTGTGCAAAATCGATTCTTTGCTAGCAGTACATTCTTTAGTTTTTAGATGATAAAAATGAGGTGTTGTTTTTGGACCGGAACGAGGCCTCAAAATGTCATTGCAACCAGGACAACGATGATCAACTCCTTTGTCTGCATCTTCCGCCGAAACAATAAATCCATCCCTATATGCAAATTCGTGTTCTACCATAGTAACCCCATAATTTTAGTTTAATGCAAATGAAAAAAAACTGCATAATAATTTATTATATATTTCTATATTTTTAATATGATTCAAATATTTAGTTGTATCGATGATTATTCAATTCCATTCAATATCCTAGCAATACTCTGATCATTCTCCACAAGCCCCATCAACTTAAGCATAAGTTCCTCTCGCCTCTCATCAGTAGAAATTGCAGTTTCTACCCGGAGAGCTGCACCACATTGAGCACAGAAATCGGAGGTTGCACCATTCTTATGTTTACATCGTACACATACCTGATAGGACAATATAGGAACTGGATCATCTTGTTTTAATCCATGCATTTTCAAAAGGGCATCATCTACCTGCACCCCGGATAAATGAATATAGGTTGCTGGCATCATCGAACCGTGTATCCATCCTAAATGAGATTCCATTTGAGCTTGGGTTAAATGGTTTGCTAATTCGGTAGCTCTTGAATGCCTGAAAAGATGTGGATGAATTCTTTTATTTATACCTGCACTTTTAGCCAATCTTCTAAGGATCATAAGACAGCCCATATATTGCATGTGTTGCCCTTTTTTTATTGCCTTGGTTTATCCACACATAACTATCTGAATCGTTCCTGTGTGGATGTACGTCCAACCAAGCGGTAACATAAGGACAACTAGAGATAATGCGTATTCTTCTAATTCCAGTTTTGTCATCTACCTGGATAATACCACCAGCTTGAGAATATGTGATGCCAATAAATCTGTGAAAAAATAAAGGGAATGTTTATCTACTGATAGGGAACATAAATATTTACTATAGGGGGAAAAATTGTGGAAAAATTACATGTGTTCTTTGAGAAACTTGACAAGAATGAGTTTACGAGTAAGGATATAGACCTACTTGTTAAACAGATGTCAGATGATGCAAAGCAGGGGATCATTGCACTGACAAAGGAAGACAGACAATGGTTTGAGACCTATGCGTTCGGATTGCAGCAATTTGAAGTGCTTTGCAGTAAAGACCCGTCTAAAATGAGAGCAGGGGACTGGAGACAGGCGGTACATGATTTTAGCAAAGTTAGGTTCTTTGTGGATGATATGGAAGAGAGGAAGATAGTCAAAAATGTATTCTGGAATGTGGAAGGAATAGTCACATTCGATATCCCTGATAGTGCAGGATACAGGAACTTCATCTACTGCAGGATCAGAAGTTATCTTGAAAAGCTTTATAAATTATAAATTCCGGAAGAAAAAGGATGGATGACGGGCCCGCCGGGAATCGAACCCGGGTTCTAAGCTCCGGAGGCTAAAGTGATATCCACTACACTACGGGCCCACTTGAATGGATTTAGATTATGTGAAATTAACTATATTAACTAATAGGTTTAGATGAGGCATGATCTGAACGAAAATGCATCAATTTTTTTTGAAACTGCGGGTTTTCTATAACAGCACATTTATAAAGATGAAACAAGTAGACCCATATGGATTTAATTCATCAAGGAATAGCTTACTAACCCAATATTAGTTCATTAATATAATAGTATGATAAAGAACATATTAATATAGAATTGTATTAATTGAACATGATGCATTATTATCAGTTTGAGAGATCTATGTGCATTAGTATCAATGAAAGAACGATAATAGGTTAAAGTAAATCGCGGTAAATATTATGGATATCTCAGAGATAACAGAACTTGAGAATGAAGGTGAAGAACTCAGGACAAAACTCAAGCTTGCTAACGAAAAAATAGAAGAGATAGAAGAGTTCTGTAAATTACACATTGAAAACCTCAATGATGTTATATTCAGCATCAATGAACAAGGCAATTTCACATACATCAGCCCTGCTATTGAAAATTTTACCGGATATAGCCCCGAAGAAGTAATGGGCACTTCTTTTATGCAGTACATCCACCCAGAGGATCTTCCAGGTCTGCTTCAGGATATTGACCTCACGCTTGAGGGTGAACACAAGCCATATATGTTAAGGATAGTGTCGAAAACAGGCAGTATCACCTATGTCCATACCTCATCAAAAGGCATTGTGAAGGATGGAAAGGTAGTTGGTATCAATGGCATAATGGTCAATATTGCCCAACTTAAGAGGATAGAGTTCGAGCTTATGAAAGAGAAGGAAAAAGCTCAGCACTATCTGGATGTGGCCGGAGTTGCGATAATCGTCATTAACAATGATTTCAGGATATCACTGGTGAATAAGAAAGCCTGCGAGCTTCTGGGATATAAAGAGCATGAGTTGTTCAATACGAACTGGTTTGAGATGATCATTCCAGAAATGATACGTGAATCTGTCACCCAATCATTTATGCTTTCCTGTTACGGAGATATTGCATCAACTCCATTCGAGTGTGCTATAAATACAAAAGAAGATCTAATCCGATTATGTTCCTGGAAATGTACACAATTGAAGGATGAGAACGGACACAATACAGGTTGCATACTGGCCGGAGAGGATATCACTGAGCGGAAAGAAGCAGAAGAGGCTCTTTTAAAAGCTAAGTATATGGCGGAAGATGCAAGTCGGACAAAGAGCGAATTCATTGCAAATATGAGCCATGAACTTAGGACTCCCCTTAACGCAGTGATAGGGTTTTCAGAGGTCCTTATTGAAAGAAAGTTCGGGGATGTGAATGAGAAACAGGATCAGTATCTGAGAAATATCTCCACAAGTGGAAAGAAACTTCTGGAAATTATCAATTCAATACTCGAGATATCGAAGATAGAATCAGGAAGTCTTGAGATGGAATATCAGACCAGCAGTATTGAAGACCTGGTCGAGGAAATTAAAGAGGATATTGAAGAATACCTGCCTGATCAGGCTGAGATGGTATCTTTTGAAATACTAACAGACATAAGCTATATTATAGCTGATACAAGGAAGGTCGAAAAGTCCGTATTTCATCTGATAGAGAATGCTATTAAATTCTCAGACAAAACCAATACAGTAAAAGTACGTATAGAGTATGTCGATGAAATGGTAGCATTCAAGGTCACAGATAAAGGGATCGGAATTTCAGAAGAGGACATAGATAAATTATTCAAGCCATTCAGTCAGCTGGATCCTTCATCCACACGCATTTACAGTGGATTGGGAGTGGGACTATATCTTATTAAGAAGTTTGCAGAATTACATGGCGGTTGCCTTGGGGTAAAAAGTAAACTAGAGAAAGGAAGTACATTTACTTTTGCAATTCCAACAAAACCAGCAAAAATAGGAAAGAATAAAGTTAAAAATGTTACACAAATGATCGTGTAACATTAATCTTATTTAATTTGTAATATCATAATAGCATCTTTTTGGAGAACATACAAGACCTTTTTTCTTGAGACTGGCGAGTGATTTACTGACCATCTTACTATCGATGCCAGTAGCTTCTGCAACATCGCCAGGTCTTAATGGCTCTTCGGAATCTTCCAGAACTTTTAAAATCGTTTCTTCATTTGTATCTAAAGCATTGGTCATGATAATTACCTCTCAAATGCTACAGCGTTTGAATATAGAATAACAAATTCCAAATATTGATTTATAATTATTACTATAAAAGTGGTAGTCCAGTATTAAACGGTTGATGTTTTTGAACAGTTAAATATCAATAATTCTCTCAATGTCCACTTATCTTCAACAATCCCGCATTCTTGAGCAGGTGTTCTTTTATAGTTTACACCTTTTTTATTTTTTTGCATTAGTCCACCATGTCCTCTACAGAAGTTGAAATAGGTGCAGTAGAATCTTATTTGGTTATGTAACCACCCAAGTTTCTTTGAAAATCCTATAGTCTTTCTTGAAATTCTATTGTTGTCCTGTCTAAAGGTTAGATTCTGTCTTTCAAGTAAGCTCGTTGATATCTCTTTTTGATCTATATTCATTCCAAAGATTATCTTTTTCTCAACCTTCTGGAGCTTCCCACCTTCTCTTTTTTTGATAACCTGAGCATATCTGAGATTATTATCAGGGATAAGTTTTGGGATTTTAGGTCTTCCTCTTATTCCTGTTCTTGGAAACTCTTTCCTTTTTCCATATTTTTTCAAAAGAGCTTCAGGATAGAATCTTAATCCATCTGAAATAAAAAGTGGTTTTGATTCT
>NZ_JAGSOI010000020.1 GCF_023684405.1 Methanococcoides seepicolus
GGCAGGATCAACCAGAGTTTGTTGTTAAAGCACACTTAAATGGAAGTTAAACTTAAAAATTGTCGGAAAAGAACACTCTAAAGTGAATTAGAGAGTTACTTATTCATGCACAATTTCGATTAGTTCTCGATAGATAGATTTACACTATCAGTCAGAATTAATCGAACTGCCAAATTCAACGTCAGACCGAAAAAGCTCCGGTCTCCACTAATGATCTTGATTTGAAGGTGATTGAAATTCCACACGTTGAGTGGATTTCCTTAAACTCCTCCATGCTATATATACGTTCCGAATCGGAAAGCATAACCACATTTTTGAGAATGTGAATCCAGTCATGAAAGAGCATAAACGTTTTTGAACCCTCATCCTGATCGTACCGAAAACGGCACCAATCAGCTCAATGAGAGCACCCCTAACACTACGCTCTCGTATTTATACGTTGTGTGACAATGTATAGCATGATTGAGCCATACACCAAAACTTGAATATCTAAAAGAAGACAGGTTGGTACATGATCGTCAGTGATAGCACGAAAATATGCATCAGCACTGAAGATACCCAGGGACAAAAGCACGCACGTTCATTAATGATCTTGAAATCGAGCTTTCAGACATTAAAACTTAAGCAAACATATATGAAAACCATTAATTATAAGCACATATGAGTTCGCTATGATGAAGACAAATGAAGTATCATTACAATTTACATAGGTACAATATGATACCATATTATGATTTAGAAGTTGTTCATTCCAATTCAATATCATAAACATTTAAGAGAGAAATAACTTCAGGAATAGAAAATTTTGTTTTCCTTAGAAAATTGTTGTTTGGATCTATATCATAGTTCTTTGCGTTTTTGAACGATGCAAAGCTCAGGTTCGCATTTTGAAAATGACTGTCCTTAAGATCGGAATTTTCAAAATTCGTTTTTGCCAAATTAGTATTTACAAAATCACAGTCATATATCTGGCAATTCGCAAAATTCGTATTTTCTAAATTCAGATGAGAAAACACTGACAGGGAAATAAATGAGTCTTCGAAACCAAAAGTGAGTATGAAGTCATTGCATTTTGAAAAGTCCAATCCCAGAACCTTACAGTTCTTGAATTTAATGTCCTGAAATCTTGTGTTATCCAGATCCACGTTTGATAAATTACAGTTTTCAAAAACACAATCAATGAACTTTGAATTTTTGAAAGATACGTCTGAAAGGTTAATATCCTTAAAAATTTGAGCTTCAAAGTACTCATTCTGAAATTCCATGGATAACAGATATTGTTGCCCCATTATATTCTTTGTTAGACTAACCCCTTCATTGATCATTTATAATTATTTTTTTGATTGATACCATTTCTATTAAAATGAGAAAAAACGAATGTATGAGAGGAAACGAATACATCCTGCAAGAATAATTTATCAATCATTAACAACAACGTATGGTATAGTGCACAATTTGCATCACATATCTATAAGTATACAGATTGATTGAGCATGGCACATTAGTAAAAAGGATGCCTTTTGATTGCAATCGAGTCTATTGTAAAAAACAAAGATTTAATAATGTGGTGTGATCGGTCTGAGATATAATGTCGTGCTGGGCGTATTGGGTTCTATTTTCTGGTTACTTGCCGGATTCATGATTATTCCATTGTTCGTTGCTGTTTATTATGGAGAAAGTTTACAGACATTTGCTATCCCTCTTGCCATTACCGTCGTTGTTGCATCTCTTTTTACATTGTTCTTTAAGAGAAAAGATGAGGAATGGAATCTAAAAGAAGGATTTTTTATTGTTGCAGTTGGCTGGCTTGTTGCTGCAATATTCTATTCATTCCCCTACATGCTTGAAGGCGTACCCCGATAAGTGCTTTATTCGAATCCATGTCCGGAGTAACAGCTACCGGAGCAACTGCACTTACTGACATTGAGAGCCATAGCAGAAGCCTTCTTTTCTGGAGAAGCATGACCCAATGGCTTGGAGGCATGGGAATTATCATGTTGTTCATTACCATCTTGCCAAAGCTCGGCATTGCAAGAAGGCAAATGTTCCGCGCAGAGGTGCCGGGGCTTCAGGAAGAGCAACTGCGACCGAGGACAAGGGAGACTGCAAAGATCCTGTGGCTTGTTTATATCGTGCTATCTATTTCGGAACTGCTTATCCTAATGATTGCAGGCTTGTCCCCTTATGATGCCATCACCCATACATTTACATCCATCTCATGCTCCGGATTTTCCCCATATTCAGACAGTATAGCAGCTTTTAATGACCCCATGGTCGAAGGGATCATCATGGTGTTCATGTTCCAGGGAGGAGCAAAATTTGCCCTTCATTATAAGTCGATCTTTTCTGATAGAACAAGCCTGATAAAGGACCAGGAGTTCAAGTTTTATTTTTCGATCATTGCAATAGCAACCATTGTTCTTGCCCATATGTTATTCAAGACCGAGGTATATTCGCTTGCTGATGCTTTCAGGTACAGCAGTTTCCAGGTCATTTCAATCCTCACGACCACCGGCTATGCGACAGCGGATTTCAACCTCTGGCCGGATTCTTCAAGGTCCATCCTCTTTTTGTTGATGTTCATAGGAGGCTGCGCAGGTTCTACTTCCGGTGGTGTGAAAGTAATACGTCTGCTTCTTCTATTAAAATATGCACAGAAAGGGCTCTGTAGAAAACCTATTTTCCGTTTAATTTTAACATAAAATTTTAAAAGGATTAATCCCCTGAGTATTACTTAGCACAAGAAAACACAAAGGGGATGATTGTGTTTTGCCTAACAAATATTTAAAGTTTGTTGATACAGCGCTAGCTGTATCAGGTAACTCCCACCTCCAGATATATAGTTGCAAGTATTCCAAAAGAAAATATACACAACACCAGTTATTGACATTGGTTTTATTGAAAGAGTATCTGAATGAGGATTATAGAGATATTGTTGAACTTGTCGAAGTAATGGATGAGGTCAAATCAAGAATCGGACTTAAACAGGTTCCACACTTTACGACACTTCATAAATTCACTACAAGACTCAATTCTGTTTATTTCAGCGGATTGCTACAGCAAACACTAAAACTCTTTTATTCTCATGGTGAAAAGATTGAGGTAACTGCCATTGATTCGAGTGGATTTACGAGTGGTCATTGTAGTTACTATTATTCGTGGAGAACAGAAAAGAAACGAAGATCTTTCCTGAAAACCAGTATTTCTGTTGATACTAATAAGTTTATTGTCACTGGTTTTAAGATCTCAGGTAAACCTGTACACGATTCAAAGCATGCAATGACATTGCTAAAGCAATGTCATAAAACTCGCAGATCAAGTTACTATGTCATGGATAAGGGTTACGATTCTGAAGATATACATTCTCTTGCAAGAGAAAAACTAGGGTCAATAGCCATGATTCCTTTGAGGCAAAGGAAAAGAAAGAAGATCAAAGGTAAGTACCGTAGAAAAATGATATGGGAATTTGATGAGGAACTGTATCATAATAGAAATCTGGTAGAAACGATGTCCTCGGTCCTGAAAAGAAAATATGGTGAGGAAATTAGGGCAAACAAGTACTGGAATCAATTAAAAGAGATTAAATTCAAGTTATTAGTGCATAACCTTGACAGGTATGCCCGGATTATTTTTATTATTCAAATGAGGATTTCTACAGAGCCCAAAATTCAGAAACATTTAATAGTCATTAATTTCAAACTTTACATTAAAAATTAAAAGGTGGGGTCATATGAAATTGAAAGATAGTCTATGGATGATATTCGTAATTGTATTCTTATTGTTATCTTTAACATCTAATGCAAGTGCATCCAGTATGTTCGAAAGCGGTAGCCTGGTAATCATCAATGAAACGGTCGAAGATGATGTTTACATTGCGGGGGACACCCTGATAGTGAATGGGGATGTCCGTGGAGATGTCGTAGCTGCCGGAGGTACTGTGCAGATCACCGGGAACGTTTCCGGGGATCTCATTGTTACTGCAGGTGATGTGACAATTACAGGCATTATCGGCGATGATGTGAGGGCCGCCTGTGGAACTTTCAAACTTAGCGGCCAGATAGGTGACGATCTTCTGGTAGCTGCCGGCACAGTGTCCACAACTGAGAATGCAAACATTGGCGGTGATACGACCATAAGAAGTGGCGATGCCGATCTTGGAGGAAACTTCGGAGGCTTACTTGAGGTCTCAGCAGGTTCACTGGTGATCTCAGGTAATATCGAAGGAGATGCAAAACTGGATTCGGCCGATATAACCATACAACCCGATTCAAGCATAAAAGGTAACCTGGATTACACCACCCCCAAAGAAATATCGATACCTACCGGTGTTGTAGGGGAAGATATCAAATTTGACAAGGGAGGAGAATACGACGACAGGTCCGATGCTGATGGAGTATTCAAAGGGATAGCCATCGTTGGCAAGATCTCATATTACATCTTCCTGTTCGCTCTGGGTGTAATGTCCATCCTGGTCTTCCCGGAAAAGACCGAAGAGATCGCAAAGAAAATACAGGAAGAACCTTTGAAGAAGATCGCAGTAGGACTGCTGATACTGATAGGCTCATTTATAGGAGCAGTCGTCCTCTTAATAACCATCATCGGCATCCCAATTGCACTCTTCCTGCTATTGCTGCTGGCCATCGTCCTGGTGATCGCAAAGATATACACTGCAATGTGGCTCGGAGAGGTAACGTTCAGAAAAGCAGGCTTCAAATATAACCAGTGGGCTGTACTGGCAGTCGGCCTCCTTATAATACTGATCCTTACAGAAATACCATTTGTAGGCGGAATAATCGGCCTTCTGGTTACACTGGTAGCAATGGGAAGTATGTATTTTGCATTGAAGAATTAATGCAGGGGACGTACTTTTTACTTTTTTACTTTTTTAAAATTAGACCTGAACGTGAAAATAGGTATCTATCCGAAAAAAGGGCTGTCTGCATAAGCAGACAACAGCATAAGATCCTCACTCTCCATTGATCACTACCATGATCTCCTTGAAGCTTTCAAGTGATGCTTCGATATTCTCGATGATCTCGTTTGCGAGAACATCAGGATCAGGCAAATTATCAAGGTCAGCAAGACTTGCATCCTTGAGCCAGAATATATCCAGATTCGTCTTATCCCTTGCCACGATCTCATCATAGCTGAACTTACGGAATCTTCCTTCAGGAGTTTCGTCGCTCCAGCTTTCCTGACGATCGAAGTGGTCTTCAGTATTGTAGCACTGGATAAAGTCTTCCAGGTCGGAGAATTTCAGAGGGTTCTTTTTAAGCGTGTGATGTACATTGGTCCGGTAGTCGTATATCCATACTTCCTTTGTCCACGGCTCTTTAGCTGCGGGTTTTGCTTCAAAGAAAAGCACGTTAGCCTTGACACCATTAGCATAGAAGATGCCTGTGGGTAAGCGAAGGATCGTATGCAGGTCGGTGGTCTCAAGGAGCTTCTTGCGCAAGACCTCCCCTGCACCACCTTCGAAGAGAACATTATCCGGCAGGACCACTGCTGCCTGACCGCCTGCTTTGAGGATGGTATGGATGTGCTGCACAAAGTTGAGCTGCTTGTTACCTGTGGTCACCCAGAAATCCTGACGGTTGTAGGTGAGGTCTTCTTTTTCAAGCTCTCCTGCATCGTTGGTGAAGGTCATGCTGCTCTTCTTACCAAATGGCGGATTGGTGAGGATGTAATCATAACGTTCCCCTGAATCAGCTATTAATGCATCCGAATTGGATATCGAAGGTTCCCCGTCGATCTCCCCGATGTTGTGCAGGAACATGTTCATCAGTGCCAGCCTTCGGGTTCCAGCAACGATCTCATTGCCACCAAAGGTACCATTCTTCAGGAAACGGCTCTGCTCCCGGTCCATCTGGTTATGCAAGGTCAGGAAGTCATAGGCTGCCAAAAAGAAACCACCTGTACCACAGCAGGGGTCACCTATTGTCTTCATGGGTTCCGGACGCAGACATTCCACCATCGTCCTGATGAGCGGCCGCGGAGTGAAATACTGCCCGGCCCCGCTTTTGGTATCCTCTGCATTCTTCTGCAAAAGTCCCTCGTAGATCTCGCCCTTGGTATCGACACCCATCATCACCCAGCTTTCCTTATCGATCATGTCAATGACCTTGTAAAGCATGGCAGGATCGCTTACCTTGTTCTGTGCCTTAAGGAAGATCTGCCCGAGCATACCCGGCTTTTTCGCCAGCTCCTCCAGAAGCATCTTGTAATGAGTGTCAAGCTCAGCCCCACGCTTTTGTTTCAGCACATCCCACCTATATTCCTCAGGTATCCCGATATCCCGATCATAAGGAGGTTTCCTGTATTCCTCTGCCATTTTCAGGAATATGAGATATGTCAACTGCTCCAGATAATCGCCATAGCTCACTCCCCCGTCACGCAGGACATTACAGAAACTCCACACTTTGGAGACAATGGATGATGTATGTTCGGTCATGTTTTTTTATCCTTGATATGTGAGTAGTATTTTTGATTTGGGCTATTTGGTTTATCTGGAATTGTCAGAAGGATTTTTCCTTCTTGAATAAGTGGATTTAAGATTTCTAACCTGAAATGCTTTCTATCCTTTAATCCCATAAATCCTTGGATTTCTTCCCTGCTTCTTGGTTCAGTACAGTATTCCAATAAGGCTTTAATTTTTTCACTTGTAGCTTGGGGGGTAGCTTGGGGGGTAGCTTGAGGGGTAGCTTGGGGGGTAACAGGAATAATTGTCTTGAAAATATCCCCTTCTATAAATTGTGTATCGTTCCCACCGGAATATATCCTTGTGTATTTATGGAGCTTGCGAACTCCTGAACCCAGTTCTTCAGCTCTCCCGATCTCTTTGAAAACGCGGGCAATTACTGGATTTTTGGGATAGGGGGTGAAATTTGAAGGATTGATCAGACCATGACCGTGCGGACGGTTCCCATTTTCTGTTATGACCTGATTCTTTTCAATGATCAATTTTGCAGGGAAATTGTTCAGATATTCCCTGTGGATGAGTATATTTGCAGCAACTTCCCTGAAAATATGATCACGCAGGCTGATCCTCTGGTCCTTTTCAAGATGGAACGGGTCTGGCAAATGTTTTGCAACAAAGGCCATCAGCCTATCATAACTTTCGATAAGATTGGTACGGATGTCATCCCTGTCATCATAGCGGTCAAGATTGACCCTTCGGAGAATGGCATCGGTTCTATATTGTGGCAGTATGCTCTGTATAACCTCATCTTTCCCAAATAGCAGAACTGCCGCAAGGGTATAACCTTCCTTTCCGCTCTGGTAATCACGCTGATATAAACGGGCACTGCTCAAAATCTCCTCATCACTCATAGCACCCCACGGATGATCTGGATTTTCAGCACGAACCATTTTCCTTACCCTCTGGAAAAGGTCACTTCTGAGATCATCCATTCTAACGTAAGGATAAATACGATTTTCAGAGAACGAACTCTGTTTACGAATATACAGATGAGCCACAGCATCGGACTGATTGGTTATATTCATATCTCCGTCCTCGTTCCTGTCAAATATCTTCCCGTTACAGTGATGAACCTGAGAGCCTTCAGGAATATTAAGATAAAGAACGATCTTCTCATCAATGACAATAGTCTCCGGCAAAATATACAAAGGCGGATTGATCTTCTGTGGATTGTTCAGCGCAGTGACCAGATCCTTTTTGATCTGTGGCAAAGCATCCTCATCGATCCCCGTAACGACCCCATCATCCCGAACCCCAAGAACGATATGCCCACCACTGCGATTCAGGAACGCACACACACTGTCATAGACATCCTTGTTCAGCTTATTCCTGCACTCCTTAAATTCCACAGTAAGCCCTTCACCATCCCTGATGATGCCCTTCAATTGCTCCGAGATCATGCTTTCCCCTTCTTACCGCTGCCCGCTTTTTCAGCCCTTATCCGTTCCAGCAACAACTCAGCCGGTTCCCAATCCGGCGCACTGTGCACCTCTTCCAGCTCCCGCTTATTGAGCAACTTCCCCTCGAACGCCCTTTTCAAAATACTCTGCCGCAGTGCCTCGGCTATTTTGAGATTCTCTTCGATGTCCTGCTCGACCTTATCGCATACTGAAAGGCGGGTTTCGATTTCAGTGACGATAGAATGTTGTTCGAGAAGAGAGCAGAGTGGGAAAACGGTATTTTCTATAATCCCTAAATTTAGATTTGGTTGAACTCCGCCTGAAGACTTTATTCGAATTTCATCATAGTTTTTCGTCAAGAACCATTTTAAATATGACCTGATTTTTTCTTCAGTTCTTTCCTGAACGATTGCAGCAATAGCTTGATTCGTTGTTGCTTCAATTAATAATTCAGAGCATTTTCCCCTTGTTTTCCCCTCTCCATAAAGAGCAATAAGCAAAGTATTCTTGGGATGAATTTTTAGATTTGTTTCTTTCAAGGCAATGTCAGTAACATAATCAGATGCTAAATTCACGTAGGATTCATTGAGTGCACCACTTGTAACCCAAGGGATTGTACCGCCCTCGTAAAAATCGCTCCTTTTTTTTAATGGTGTAACTCCAGTACCTACTTTTGAAACTTGACCTATTTTTGTCCATTCCCATTTTTCAGGTAGTTTAGGGAATTCATCTAGTTCGGGTTCTGTAAGTGGTTCAGTTTCCTTGGACTTTTTTGGTTTTGTGGGTTTTTTACCTTCCTTTCCTGCATCTTCCCACTCTCGAACTGCCCTTTTCCACTCATCCAGCTTCTTGTTGTAACTCTCTTCCCGCTCTACCTGAATCTGCTCCAGCAAATCCTTCGCTTCCGGCAGATCGGTCTGCTGTTCCCGCCATTCCCTCGTGAGCTCCCCCTCAAATGCTTTCTTCAGCACTGCCTGCCGGTACACCTTGAGCTGTGCCTGTGCCAGTTTGAGGTTGGCAATGCCGTTGTCCAGCTCGCTGAAGAGCTGCTCGATCTTGGAGACTATGACACGCTGTTCGGGGAGTGGGGAAAGTGGAATTATTTCACTTTTCAAAACTGCACCTGAAATCGCTTTAAATGTAGTGCCAGTACCTTTTTTATCCAACTCTTTTTCAATTAATCTTAAAAAGTAAAACACATACTTATTACAATAAGAGTAACGAATAGCTGCTAATCCTCTACCAATACAACAATTTTGATTGGCAATATTTGTTGTTCCAACTGGGGCTCGAACTGAAATTAGGATATCATTTGATTCAGCCGCCTTCTTTGGTTTTGAGCACCACTTTGAAACAACTGGGTGCAGTACAGTAAACTCTGCTTTTCCTTGAAAAAATGGGAGTCCAATTCCATTTTCATTGTAAGTTGAAGATGGTGGCGATTGTCCCATTATAATTTCAGCCATCTGGCTCAATTCGGCATCAATCCATCCAATTCTTTCTTCTACAGATTCAGAACTTTGGTTAAACTGAGACTTATTCTTATCAATTGCAGATATCTTTGCATCATATTCTTTGTTTTCTTCTGTTAAAAATACAGTTTCATATTTTTTTTCAAAATAATTCAACGGTAAATAGCAGTAAGATTGGGGTGGTCTAAAGTCCTTTTTTAATTTATAGGGATCAAACGGCTCAGAAAATGTCTCGAGATTGGTTATTTCGATTGCATAAGCAACATCTGAATTTTTGAAATACTCGAAAAAGTCATTTTCGGGAATTCCTCCGTATTTATGGCATTTATCCCACAGTTTTTGAGGTGAATCAGCAATGATTCGGGCAATCTCAAAGGAAGCAACTACTTTTTTGACAGGGGAACTCGAATAGATGAATACTTTTCCTAGATCTTTTTTCTTGAAAATAGCTTTTCTAAACTCGAATATCTTTTTACCTGCTAGGATTTCATCAACATATTTTGGTTTAATTGACAGTAAAACGTTCATCGAGTTTGCCACCGTTTTTTAGGGCTAAATATTGCTCATGGTTTATTTCAGTTATTGATTGTGGAGGACCATTGAGTATACCTTTTTGTTTAAGCTCACTCCAATTTAAAGGATTTGGGAAGTAAAAATGGTGTTTAAAAGGAATAATGAAAACTCCATCCTCTGCTTTTTCTATAAGTTGTTCCTCTGAATACACACTTCTTTTGCCTACAATTCTCTTAAGCTCATCAATATTGTTATTTCTTATAGGTTCTCGATCAACGATTCCAAGAGAAGTAATAGCTTTTTGGTCATGTGAACGATAGAATAAGACTATATCCCCTACACTCAATTTTGAAGAAAAACGTGATGAAAGATATGCTTTTTTTATTGTATTTCCAGGAACATTTATCTCAATATAATCTGTCAATTTCATTTGCCTATTTCTATATTCAGGAAATAGTATGTCATGAAATCGTGGCTGAATTGGAATTACAAATTTGTTAACACTTTCATCGTCTTTAAAACATGGATAATATTTTTTTGCAATCTCTAATGGAGATAATTCTTGTTGTTCACCGATGAGTTTTTTCAGATATACAGTTTCATCATTCTTTTTTAGTTTTCCAGCTCTTTCAAAGCCAAACTTATCAATAAGATGAAACAGACCATCATCTTCAACTTCAAAATGAGTTAAGTAGATTTCAAAAATATCATTATTGATACAATACTCAAAAGCGATTTTTAGGAAAAGCTCTCCTATTTTGGATCCAGAGAGATTTACTTTCAGTGTTGCAATTTTAACTCTTTTTGCCGCATGAATTGGATTATATGCCTCGATTGGTTCGTTTTCTTCTTTTAACATGAGAAAGGCTTTAGTTTCCCCATCAACTTCATAAATATAGCATTCACGACTTTCTTTGATACACTTATCATACCATATTCTAAAATCGATCTAACCATAATCTTCTTTCAATGAATCAAAAAAAGATTGGTCTATATTTATCTCGTGAGCATACATTTTCCTCAATAAACTGTGACTTGGAGAAAAACGTTGATACATCACATTAAAATAATCGAGAGCTGCCTCTATAGAAAAGACTCTATCATCGAGATTCAGCAAACTTGCTTTATTCTTGATACCTTTATCTTCTGTAATCAGGAAATCGACAAGATTTTTTTGAAGTGAATAAAGAATTTCGTTATCATTTTCATCATGTGAATTTGTAGGAGGACCTACTAACGAAATAAAATTATCATCTGGTTTAGGGGGTGAAGGAAGAAAAGGGTAACCAAATAATTTTGATAAAGTAACCTTCCTTCTTCCAATGTCATTATCATTTTCTATATCCTTTTGGGAAGCAGGATGAATAACCTCTTGATGACCATGTTCTCGGATTATTGCTAATAATGATTGGAGATTGGGAGAAAGTTCTTTTGGGTCATTAATATGAATCAGAATATTAGTATCATATAAAATTTTCATCTTCCACTTCAACTCCATTAATTATCTGAATATATAAACTTCAAATCTCAATAGGTGTATGACATTTTTTACTCCGAACTTTACTCCGAACTTTACTCCGAACCTTTCACCCAACGTATTACCCAACTTACCACCCAATCTTTTACCCAACTTAGACCGCCAATGCCTCATTCAATTCACTAATAACCACATTCATCCCGTCACCAAAGAGCTGGTACATCCTGCCACGGCCACCCATAGCATCGAAGGGGGTGTAATCGAGGTCTTCGAGGTCCAGGTGGAAACTGGTGGATACGTAATCCTTTATCATTCGGAGCCAGTTCATCTGGTCTTCATTGAACTTGAGGGTTCCGGCCTGTTTGCTGAATACCCAGTTCTGGAAGTTCCTGTTCACGGTCAGGTCGTAGGCTGTAAGGACGGGGTCGATCTCGGTAACCCTGCGGATGAGGGATACCAGGGCTGTAAGCTCGTTCTTTGGGGAGTTGCCGTTGGCCTTTTCCAGTTGCTCGTAGGCCTGCCAGACCCGTGAGGGTGCAAGGTGGGGTTTTTCCAGCTTTAGTTTCTCCAGCACTTCCCTGATCATTTTGAAGGTCACGTCCCTGCGCTGATAGGGCTGGTTGTAGAAGATGGTGAGGGCTGTGATCTCATCCTTGTTGGCTTCCATATAGGCTTTGAAATCACTGATAAGCTCATCTGCTTTTACAACGGCGTCCTTGTCCCACTCGGCCCTGAGGACTGTGTCGAGATTCACCGTATCGATGATCTGATCATGCACCCTGCGTACATTCTCTATATACTCGTTAAGCTCTCCTGAAAAGGTCGATCTGGCAACATCGATCAACTCCTGTTGTGCCTGCTCCTGTACCTCCTGTTCAGGCATCTGGGGTTGCTGTTGCTTTATGCCGGCGGCTCTGGCATCGATTATGTCAGGATTATAGGCACTGAACAGGTCCCTTATAGCCGCACTGATATCCTTTCCGTTGGCCTTTTCAGCAAAAGTTGCCCTCTCCTCATCGGTGATCTGTTTGTTCAGCCTTGCCAGCCGGCTGGCCAGTGAAATATAAAGGTCCTCATCCTGAGCGCCAAACGTTACCGCTTCCAGCAGGGTTTTCAGGGAGATCCCTTTTTTGCGGTCCAGCGGTCTGCTGTCGGTCTTGAGGTTCTTTGTAACGCCCACGGCATCTACTATCACAAAATGCGTCTTGGCCGAAACTGTCGAGGGTGTCACCTTCTTAAGATCATCGAAACCCATTGTCCGCGTACCTCTGCCCTTCATCTGCTCGAAATAGTTCCGGCTTTTCACATCCCTCATGAACAACAGGCATTCCAGTGGCTTAACGTCCGTACCGGTAGCGATCATATCCACAGTCACAGCAATTCTTGGATTGTAATCATTACGGAACTGCGACAGCACAGATTTCGGGTCTTCCTCGACCTTGTAGGTCACCTTCTTGCAAAAAGCATTACCTTCCCCGAACTCTTCCCGCACGATCTGTATAATATCATCCGCATGGCTGTCGGTCTTGGCAAATATCAGCGTCTTTGGAACCTCATCCCTTCCCGGGAATATCTCAGGCAGCTTATCCCTGAAGGTCCTTATCACATTTCTGATCTGGCTCGGGTTGACAACATCCCGGTCAAGCTTATTGCCAGCATACGTATAGTCCTCATCAAGCTGTTCCCAGCGCTTCCTGCGGGTAAGTTTCTCCCGCCTGTCCACGAACTCTTTGGCCTTGATCTGAGAGCCGTTCTTAGTTATCTCGGTCTCAATAGTGTATACATCATAACCAACATTCACGCCATCGGCTACAGCTTCCTCATGACCGTACTCGCTGACCACATTCTCATTGAAAAATCCGAAGGTACGCTTATCCGGTGTTGCTGTCAGGCCGATCAAGAATGCATCGAAATAATCGATAACCTGTTGCCACAGGTTGTAGATGGAGCGGTGGCACTCATCGACCACAATAAAATCAAACTCCTCAATAGGAATACTCTCATTATAGACAACCGGAAGTGGTTCCTTTTTCTGCCAGTCCTTCTCAGCAGGATTCTGAGTTTCAGCTTCATCGTCCAGCTCCTCACCTTTAAGGATGGAATACAAACGCTGTATAGTGGAGATACACACCTGACTGTCCGAAGAGATATAATTGGAACGTAAACGCTGCACATTGTACAGCTCAGTGAATTTACGGTTATCGTCATTTGGCATATAGGCCATGAATTCCTGCTCTGCCTGCTCCCCCAGATTTCTGGTATCAACAAGGAACAGTATCTTCTTAGCATCCACATATTTTAGCAAGCGGTAAATGAAAGTGACAGCAGTATAGGTTTTCCCGGAACCTGTCGCCATCTGTACCAAAGCCTTTGGTCGATTGTCCTTGAAGGACCTCTCAAGATTTTCAATTGCCATTATCTGGCAATCGCGCAGACCCTCTGTCTTTAACTCTGGTAGAGAAAGTAACCTTTCCCTTAATGATATCTCCTTTTTAAGATAAGGAGCGAATGTTTCCGGCCGATGGAAAGAGAAAACTTGTCTGGACCGTGGTTTCGGATCACGCTGGTCAGTATATCTGGTCAGCTTTCCGGTACTCTCATAAATAAAAGGAAGCGGATCATTTTTCAGGTATTTCAGTTTGCTCGTAGCATATTCACTTGCCTGCTCTTCAACAACGGTCAGGTGGTGACCTTCCTCATCCTTTTTAGCTTCAATGATACCAACAGGTCTTTTGTCAACAAAAAGTACATAATCAGCCGGTCCCACCTCGGTAGAATACTCCTTAACAGCAATGCCACGGGAAGCATTCCAATCAACCTCATTTTTTTTCAGAACTAGCCAGCCGGAATCAGTTAATTTTTTATCTATACTATCCCTGGCTTTCTGTTCCGGATTCTGATTATCACTCATAAATTTGTGCCCATTGAAGTTTTTAGCTCTTATTTACCTGGGGTCAAGCTGCCTATGATGACATTAGCTCATTCTGGCAACAGTTCAATAGTCACAATTAATATAAAAATGATTTCTTTTAGATTTTCGAAAGGACCTTAAAAATCTCATTCCTCATTTCCACCAACTTCCCCACCATCCCTGACCTTTGGAAGCCTGATATGAACAGTGGTTCCCTTATGGGGTTCGCTCTCGATCCATATCTCACCGGAATGAGCATCAACGATCTTTTTACAGATGTAGAGACCCAGGCCTGTTCCGCCGTATTTTCGTCTTATGGACGAATCGATCTGGTAGAACTTCTTGAACAGGTTCGGGATAAGCTCTTTGGGAATACCGATACCGGTGTCACTGACAGTGAGGTGCAGATGATTTTCTTCATCAGATGCTCCAAGGGTGATCATACCACCGGGAGGAGTGAACTTGATGGCATTATCGACTATGTTGTTCAGCATATCGACCAGGTGGGCTTTATCGGCTTCGATGGTCGGGAGATCTGAAGGTACCTTCTTTTCGATCTGGAGCTCGTTCGCTTCAACGAGCATGATGGTATCCATAATGGTGCTGTCCATTATTTCCGCTATCCGGTACTCCTTGAAGTCGTATTCAATGATCTCTGCCTGTGCCTGGCTTATATATAGCAGGGAATTTACTAGGCGCCTGAGCCTGTCTGCATTGCGAAGCACAGCTCCAAGTGATGTTTTTTGTGGCCCGTTGATATCACCCAGGGACTCATCATACACATTCTGGGTATAGCCTTTGATGCTGGTAAGCGGTGTCCTTAGCTCATGGCTGACATTTGAGAGGAAGACGTCCTTCATCTGGTCCAGTGATTTGAGCTCCTTATTTGCTTTTTCCAGGTCATCCGAATAGATCTGTAGCGAATCAAGGATGTCATTCAGGCCAGAGGGAATCTTCCTGAAATCCACTACCACATCTGTCTCAGCCCTTCTGTTCAGATCACCTTTCAGGGCAGAATCAGAGATATCTTCAAAATTGGAAACTATCTCGTTTATCGGACGAGTTATGAATATCGCAACGAGATAGGCTGCACCTGCCATGAAAATAAGTGCAAGCGATGAGATGAGTATAAGTTCATTCCGCAGGGCTGTGACATCTGATAGCATGTCCTCTTTTGGTATCACCAGAATAAAAGAATAATTGCCTGTACGTACCGGTTCATAGAATATTATCACATCTTCCCCTGTGGTCGGGTCAGCGGTCTCTATATGACCCCCTTGCCCGACAAGGATATCCTCTGCCATGATCTCTATTTCAGGGTCGTTGAAATCATTAAGGGTCTTCATCCCGATCCACTCCTTGTGCACAGGATGGGATAACAGTATACCGGTATTGCTAACAGTGAACGCATAACCCTTCTCAAAAGCAGTGACATTGGAAACGATCTCATCGATATAGTTAAGCGATACATCAACACCACCGATGCCAATGAACTCATCCTCCCTTATTATCGGGGATACATAACTAACAATCAGTTCCCCCTGATACAGGTATGGCTCTGTCAGTACTTCCTGTTCAAGTTGTTTTGGCAATTGGTAGTAATCGGAGGTGTCATAGTCCAGAAGAGGTTCCACGAACATGGTACCACCGATCTTGTTCCAGTAGGGTACAAGCCGGCCTGTGGAATCATACCCTTCAGTACCTGCATATTCAGCATCCTTTCCATCAAAGGCATTGGGTTCAAAACCCGTATAGGTACCTATTAGATTGGGATTAGCGATCAGCACTTCCCTTAGAATATCATTGACCTCATCCCTGTCAGAGGAATTGTAAACGGTAAGCGTGTTTTCAATTGTCCTTGCAATGGCCATGTTCGATTGCATATCCGAATTGAACTGGTTTGCATAGTTGCTTGCTTTCTCTATGGACTTTTTATATGCAAGGTCCTCATGCTGGGATGTGCTGGTAGAAATAATGATAGCTGTAGTAGCAGCCATCACTAAAAGAACACTGAACCCTATGTATAGGATCAATTTCACTTTTAGAGGTACATCATCCATTTTCATGCCGAACACCTTACTGAAAGGGCACAGAATTCACATCAATTAAATCAAATTATCGGAAGGCAGAAACTCAAAGGAAAGTACACAATTCCATTATGTAACGGTTGCACTAACCTCAATCCCCATTGTTATATTTGAATAACTCTCGTATAAATGCCTACCTGTTGCAACTATTTGGCACCCCCATAAACGACATCATAGGATAGATCCATATGGGGTAAAATTTCCTCCGCATATCTTTCCGATCATAAAAGATAGATTGCTATTTTAAACTGGTCTTATGCCCTTATTTTGTGTTGCATTTATGATAGGATCGAACAAAACTAAGAACACTTATATTTATTTTGAGTGACAAAGTTAAGTTATAAATTGCATTTTGTGTCCTACATGGTCCAAAAATGAAGGGGGATATGAGTATGTCAAAAAAGGTGCTGCTGTTGTTAGGAGTCTTTCTACTGCTTGCAGCAACCCCTAATGTTAGTTCTGAGGTCATTCCTCCCAACATTGGAGAACTCCTGGATGATTACTATGATGTTTCAGGAGAACCACAGCTATCAGGTTCTGTGATAGGGGACCTTGAATTTGAAAGCGGGGAAACTTCCAAGATATTCGTCCGGTTGCTGAATACCGGTCAGACAACTACCTTTGATACTGAAAATGAGCCATCAGGACCGAATGAGCTCATGGATGCCAGCACGGAACTTGATCTTGAATACGACATTACCACAGCAATAAATATCCATGGTACCCTGGAAAATCCTGAAGAAGCACCAATAAGGATCTTCAGCACGCCTCAGAATGTAGAATATCTCAGGAGCGGTGAGATGGCACTCCCAATGGAATTCGACATAGAGATCTTCAAAAATGCACCCTCTGGAACATATGAGCTCGCATTGGACCTGAACTATCAATACCAGATTGACGTTAAAGTTGAGGGCTATCCGAACCAGAAGATAGATTATTGGTATGTCACGAAGAACCAGACCCTGCCTATCTATATTGAAGTGAAGCCAAAGGCTGATCTTATCGTTGAGAGTGTAAGATCCCAGCTGATACCAGATCAAAAAAGCCTTCTTTACATCACATACAGGAATACAGGGGATGAGGTGGCTGAGGATGCCGTGGCCAGAATAACAGTATCAGAACCATTCAGCAATACCGATGATCAGGCATTTCTGGGCACCCTTGGACCCGGCGATTCATACCAGGCGCTTACAGTATAGAAGTGGAAAGTGACGCACTGGCCAAAACATATGGGATCGACACTGAGGTAGAATACAAGGACATCCACGGCAATGTCCGGACATCCGATGTGATCAAGGTGTCGGCAACAGTGGAGGAAACGGATGACAGCATGATGTTGTCTGTATACCTGCTTGCCATTATAATAGTGGGTGCTGCTGGACTCAATCTCCACATTAAGCGAAGGAAGCAAAATATTCGTTGAAACGTTCGTTTAAGGTTGTATTATATATGATCAGACGAAAAATGTGTATGGGGTACGGTTATGAAACGATTATTGATACTTGCAACTATATATCTGGAGGTGGGAGTTACCTGATACAGCTAGCGCTGTATCAACAAACTTTAAATATTTGTTAGGCAAAACACAATCATCCCCTTTGTATTTTCTTGTGCTAAGTAATACTCAGGGGATTAATCCTTTTAAAATTTTATGTTAAAATTAAACGGAAAATAGGTTTTCTACAGAGCCAAAAAAAGAATAAAAAGATAATGGGAGTATAACAGGTGTTCACCTGCTTGAAATATACTCTACCATTGACTTGAACATCCTGATCCCGTCATTGGAACCGAGGACTTCTTCAGATGCCCTTTCAGGGTGAGGCATAAGACCCATTACATTTCTGTTGCCGCTGAGTATCCCTGCAATGTTCTCCTGTGAACCATTGGGGTTTACTTCTTCGGTCACATGACCTTCGCTGTCAACATATCTGAACGCTACGAGATCATTGTCTTCCATTTTCGAAAGGGTTGCTTCATCTGCGTAGAAATTACCTTCCATGTGGGCTATGGGTATGCGGATGACCTCTCCTTTCTTGAATGCGGATGTAAAAGGTGAATCGTTCGTCTCGACCCTCAAGTTCGTCCATTCACATCTGAACTTTGGGTATTCGTTGGTGGTAAGTGCTCCATCCAAGAGACCTGATTCTGTGAGTATCTGGAATCCGTTGCAAATTCCCATTATAGGCTTTCCTTCGTCTGCCATCTTCTTGATGGAGTCCATAATAGGTGTCCTTGATGCGATAGCACCTGCGCGTAGGTAGTCGCCGTAGGAGAATCCTCCGGGGATAATTGCACCTTCATACTTATCAAGGTCGTGTTCCTTGTACCAGACAAGTTCTGCATCTGTTCCGACAACATCTTCCAGTACATGCAGAACGTCAAGATCGCAATTGCTTCCACCAAATTGAATGATGGCGATAGTCATTTAAACTTCCCTCAAGTCGATCGTATAATTATGGATCATCGGGTTTGCAATAAGTTTCTGGCACATTTCATCAACTTTAGTCTCTGCCAGCTCTGCGGACTCTTCTTCGAGATCGATGATATATCTCTTTGAGGTCTTGATATCATTTGTGTGGTAGCCAAGGTGTTCAAGTGCTCTCTTGATAGTAGTGCCTTCAGGGTCCAGCATTCCTGACTTACGTTCTATGGTTACTTCTGCACGGTATTGCATTTTTTTCCTCTGTGTTTACTTATGATGTGATTATGGCTATTAATGGACACCAAGCAATTAAAAATATCGCTTTGAAAATGATCTCTTCTTTAATGTGTTGTGGTCATTATCTGATCGATATCTTGTACCTTAAATTATTATCTTATATATAGGTTTATAAGGTTTGTTTGGCTTTCCATATCCTTTGTAAAAGCGTTACGTGTGTAAGTATTGCGATAAGTGCCACTGCGACCATGATCTGAGAACTGAATGCTCCCAGTACCAGTATGATCATACGCTCAGACCTCTCTGCGATACCAACGTTCATTGATGAAGAGCCTGCGGCTTCGGCACGGGCACGCGTGTAGCTGACCATGTAAGAACCGATCAGCGCGATTATACATAATAGCCACAATGGTGCCTGTAAGAATGTGGGCTGATGTATAACGCCTGTTATTGAACCGTAGATGATCCCGGCAAAGATAATTGCGTCAGCATATCTGTCACATACCGAATCAAGTACTCCTCCAAAAGGTGTTATCATCCCTGATACCCTTGCAACGGCTCCGTCAAGAACATCAAATATGCCACTTATCATTATATATGCAGCTCCCATTATCAGATCCCCTGTGGCGAATTCGATGGCAGCCAGAAAACTGATGCCAAGGCCTATCACGGTCAGCACATTTGGTGAGATCGGAATATTCTTTGCAATTGGCAATGCAAGTGTTCTAATATTGTTCTTCAGTTCATTGAAAATAGTTTATCCCTCATGAGATCAAGGATCATCTGTCTGACTGTACAACTTAAGGCTGGATCTGATTATTATGCTTCATCGCGTTTTAGTTTTGCCATTGCTGCGGCCATATTGATCTTTGCATCTTTATAATCGGGATCTGCATTCAAGACCTTTGCAAAGCAAGTGATGGCTTCTTCATATTTTTGCATGTGGTAGTAAGCGACACCTTTTTTGTTCCATTTAATGGTGTATTTTGAATTAAGTTCCATGCTACTGTGGACATTCTCATAACATTCAATTGCATCTTCATATCTGCCAAGCATGTCAAATATAATTCCCTTATTTATCCACGCATTATCATATTTTGGGTCGATATCAAGAGCCTTTGAATAAGATCTGATCGATTCTTCATGCTCACCAACATAAGAATGAGCGATACCCTTGTTGTACCATATATCAGGATTATCGGTGTCGAGCTCAAGGCCCTTTTCAAAACAGTGGATGGCTTTATCATAAATGCTAAGGTCGCAATATGCAATGCCGGTGTTGGTCCAGACTAATGCGATAGCTTCTTCGTTCCATAACAGGGGGTCCTTTGATTCGGATTCAAGTACTGCAGAATAGTACTATATCTTCTCATCCGGGTATTCCGCATAGAATCCCATATGGAATAGTTGCTCTACTGTCTTGCCTTTCCCTTCCACTAAAGTCTAACTCCTTTTTTATTTTTGAAACAATAAATAAAAGCATACCGATTATCAAATATACAATGTTTTATGGCTTTTTATTCCAAAGGACTTTCACTATTAGTGCATAATTAGAATATATAATCAGTGGTTCATTACTAAATAGTCAGTAATTTTGATGTCTTATTTTATCACTGTATATATTCCATGTGTCAATTTCCGATACATAAATATATGGTAGACAAGTGTTCAAACTACATGGGCAGAATCGCAGGTTTCTTCAAATTAGCTTCTTCTTCCATCAGTATGGTTAAGATCTTTAATGAAATGGAATCTCGTGGTGACTATAAAGCTTTCATCTATACAGGCGATGGTATTCATAAGGTGTGTTCTGCCTCTGAAATACAGTCCATGTCACTCAATGAAGCCATGATAGGTTTTGATAGTCTGGCAGCTTCATCCCCATTGAGTTCATCATCAGACCAGTTCGAATTTATCGGAGATACTGACATCTACAATTTAGATGAGCTTGCATGTGAACTTCATTGTGATGCTGTGGAGAACATGTCAATTCTGACACGACTTTTGCAGGATACTTTCAGCCTTGATAACTGCAGTGATCATGAGATGTTCCAACGTTTTGATAGTTCATTAAGGACTATTCGCGGGGTTTATGCAATTGCCTTTCATATAGGTGATAAACTGTTTCTCGCAAGAGATCGGATCGGTATAAAACCTCTCTGGTATGACGTATCTTCCGGTTTTGCATTCGCTTCGGAAAAGAAGTTCTTAGAGATGTCCGGGCTTCATGAAGTGGTGGAACTTGATCCTCGGCAGATCCTATGCTACGATCTTAAAAACGATACTATAAAGGTATACGATAGAGAATTTTTGCAGGGACTTGCAGAACATCAGGGATCTTTTGTGGAGGTCCGGGATGGTCTTCTTTCTTTGCTTAAAGACGCGGTCTCTATACGTGTGCCGGATGAGGATTTTGGTGTAATGTTCTCAGCAGGAATTGATTCCACTATCCTCGCCCTGCTTTGTAAAGGGTTTGCTGAAGCTAAAGGCGTAATATGTAATTGTTATACGGTGGGACTTTCAGGGCAGGTCCCGTCACCGGATATCACCTGTGCAAGAAAGCTGGCAGATGAGCTTGAACTTGAATTAAATGTGCATGAGATCGGTCTCGATACTGTGGAAGAGTATCTAAGTACAGTTGTCCCTTTGATAGAGGATGCGACCGTTCCGAAGACAGGTGTCGCATTGACGATGTATGCGGCATGTAAGGCGGCAAAGAATGATGGCATAAATATATTGTTCGCAGGTGCCGGAGCTGATGAACTTTTTGCCGGATATAACAGGTTCAAAAGTTCAGCATCTGTAAATGAGGATTGTATCAGGGATATCATGGAAATGCATGAAGTGAACACGTATCGCGATGATACGGTCGCGGCGTTCACGGGAGCGAAAGTGCGTCTTCCCTATCTTGATGAGAAGTTTGTGGAATATGCCCTTGCCATTCCAAAAGAGTATAAGATCTCCGATGAGATGAACAAGATCATCCTGCGAAAGGCAGGTGAGGAGCTTGGGTTACCAAAGTATGTGACCGAGAGGGGGAAGAAAGCTGCTCAGTATGGTAGCAGGTTCGATCAGGCTTTAAAGAAGCTTGCAAAAAGAGCAGGTTTTGCGAATAAGACCGATTATATCAATAGTTTTCAGGAGAGTAGATAAAGTGAAACTCGGCGTTCTTTTCAGTTCAGGCAAGGATTCCTGCTATGCATTGCATCTTATGCAGGAAAAAGGAAATTCCATTGAGTGTTTGATCACGATAAAAAGCAAAAATCCTGATTCATATATGTTCCATACCCCGAACATCGACCTGTCAAGGTTGCAGGCAGAAGCCATGGGATTTCCTCTTCTGGAGACCTTTACAGAGGGAGAGAAGGAGCTTGAGCTTGATGATCTAAAAAATGCCATCCTGGAAGCAAAGAAGGAATACTGTCTCGAAGGGATCGTGACAGGCGCACTGTATTCCAATTATCAGAAGGACAGGATCGAAAAGATATGCAATGAGCTTGGCCTCGATGTGTTCTCACCATTGTGGCATATGGACCAGGAGCAGGAAATGCGGGAACTGCTTGACAATGGATTCAGGTTCATTTTCAGCAGTATAGCTGCCTATGGTCTTGACAGTGGCTGGGTAGGAAAGGAAATTACTGCTTATGAAGTGGATAAGCTCGTAAAGCTCAATGAAAGGATCGGCTTGAACATTGCAGGGGAAGGTGGTGAGTTCGAGAGTTTTGTCATCGATGCACCAATGTTCAAAAAGAGGATACAGATAAACAAGTATGATCTTGTCGAGAGGGATGAATATACGGCGAGGGTAATTATCGAGGATGCTGTGCTTGTGGATAAGGGCTGATATAAGTATTCTTAAGAACTAAATCTGCCAAAATAAGAATGGGATTGGAATATAAGTCTACAAATAGGAATAGGAACCTGAATCTCTGTATAAGTGCAGTAAAATAAGGTCAACAGGCTTTATTCTGTATCTTTCTTTTCAGTTGCTTTTTTTGTATCAGTTTCGCCTTCTGAACCCTTGCACCATTCATCGATCACAAGGTCATCAGCACTCTTGCTATCGGAATTTTCAGTGGATATCTCGCACCAGCTTTCGATCTCATCATCCAATGAAGGTAATTCGATATCTTCTTCCTTTTTGTCTTTTTTGTCTTTCATTGATAGCCCCCATTTAGTATATCTAAAGGAAGTTGAAATATTTACTGGTTTTTGATGTTGCAGTTACCAATATCTCAAATGCACCTATCTCAAACGAACAGTATTCATTTAAGCCAAAAGACCAATCATTTGATCGGGGTGGTAGATTTAAACATTGATGTAGCAAAGATCCTAGTCCTATTAGGCTTATTGTGGCTTCTGTTTAAAATTCATGTGGTGCTTAAAGAAATGCATCTATTCCAATTGTGAAAGGTATCTTAAATGCAAGTTGGTTAGTTCACACAATAACCTTTATCAGTTCAGTAGCCATTAAATCACACTACGATCATGATATCTATCGTTCATAATTTCTTAAGAGGTATACTATATGGAAAATGACCCGTTCAAGCAGATCCAGAGGCAGATAGATGAGCTTAAGCGCCAGCTGGATGAGAAGGATAATAGGATAGCTGATCTGGATGAACAGATCGTTGAACTGACCACTTATATCAATATGCTTAATGAGAGATTTATAGGGCATTCTGATGAGATGAAAGAGCTTTTCGATGCAAATCCTTCACAAAAGCGGGGTATTTACGCCCGCGATTCAATTGTCTATTCTGCTGATACTGAAGAGTTGAAATAATTGTATTTGTTTTTCCCTTCTTTTTTTGTAGTCTCTGGTCAAAAAAAGGTAATGTTTTAAGTCAGCCAGTCAATAATTGAGCAGTGAGATAAATGAATCTGCCGGACCACAAGACCAAGATCGTATGTACTATAGGACCTGCTTCTTCTTCGGAAGAAATGCTGCGTGAGCTTATCTTTGCAGGAATGAACGTAGCGAGGATCAACTTCTCGCATGGCAGTTTCGAGGACCATAGTAAAGTTATCCGGCTGATAAAAAAGCTGTGTGATGAGCTCAACGTTGTTGTTTCGGTGATGGCAGACCTTCCGGGACCAAAGATACGTGTAGGCGAGATCAAAGATTCCCCTATAAATTTACAGAAGGGGGATAAGGTGAAACTGACCACTGAAAGGATCGTAGGGTCAAAGGACCTTATTCCGGTGGACTTTGATAAGCTTCCTTACTGTATCGCCAAAAAGTCGAATGTTTATTTCAATGATGGTTTCATTCAGATGAGGTGCAGTGGCATTTGTAGCAATGAGGCTGAATGTGAAGTGATCGTAGGTGGTCAGCTCTCATCCCACAAGGGTGTGAATCTTCCCGGGATCGATCTTTTGCTTGATCCTGTCACTGAAAAGGACCTTGAGATCCTGGATTTTGCATTGGAAGAGGGAGTGAACTGCTTCAGTGTCTCGTTCATCGAGCAGGGTTCCGACATACAGAAGATAAGGGACCATGCTGCTAAAAAAGGAAGGTCAGTATTCCTTGTGGCGAAGATAGAAAGAGGTCCCTCGGTCGAAAATATCGATGACATCATGGACGCTACCGATGCTTTGATGATAGCACGTGGTGATCTCGGTGTGGAAATTCCAATAGAGGAAGTTCCCATCGTACAGAAAGAACTGATACATAAGGCCAATCTACGTGGAATTCCGGTGATAACCGCTACTCATATGCTCGAATCCATGACCGATAACGTGCGACCAACACGTGCCGAAGCTACGGATGTTGCAAATGCTATTCTTGATGGCACCGATGCTATCATGCTTTCTGGAGAAACCGCAGTTGGTAAGTATCCGTTGGAGGCCGTTCATACGATGGTCAGGATTGCAAAAAAGACTGAAGCATGGCGTGATAGTACAGGTAGTGGAATGGGCAACATCAGGGATGCCATTGGTGAGACTGAGATGGGTATAAGTGATGTCATTTCATTGCAGGTCTATGATGCAATTCGTAAATTATCCATCGAATTCGTAGTTACACCCACTTACTCCGGGGCCACTCCAAGGCGTATCTCACGCTTTAAGCCGGAGAACTGGATAATCGCCATGAGCCATCTTGACCTTACATGTGAACAATTGGCATATTCCTACGGTGTCTATCCGCTTTCTGTATACGATGGCAGTGACGATCTTGAAAAGAAAGTGCTTGGTGCCCTCCTGTCCAGAGGGATAGGCAAGTCCGGTGACACGATCGTTCTGACACAAGGCTATTCTGGCGGCACCAACCTGCTGAAAATAATCGAGATCGAGCATTTGGTCGAGTGATCATTCGATCATTTAATTATTTGTTCTACATGGGGGAGATGTGTTCTTAAAGAACGCTCTCCAAAAGCAGTCCAGTAATATCCTTTATCCTGAACTCTTTTCCTTCTTGTCGGCATACATCCTCAAGATGATGATAGCAGAACGGACAGTAAGAGACAACACCGTCAGGATAATCCTTTGTTTTTTCTATCGTTATCATGCCGACCTTTGATGAGATTTCCGGGAAGTTCGGTTTCACACCTGCAGGTCCTCCGCAGCATCCGTGTTTACCGCCAAACATCTCCTTGACCTCGACTTGCATGGACCTTAGTATCTCTCTTGGAATGTCTGACATCTCCAGAATGGCACAGGCATCTCGTATAGCTACTTTTCTGTCCAATGCCTTGGGAACGAGCTTGCCTTCCTGTATCAGGTCTCTGAACAATTCAAGAGAATAGACCACTTCGAATTTAGGTTCCCTGAAAAGCCTGGCATATTCTTCCTTCAAGACAATATAGCAGCCAGGACAGGAAGCTATTATCTTTTTAATCCCGAGGGATTCAAGATATTCGACATACTCTTTGGCGTATTCCTTTGCTTCTTCCATATGACCGTTGTCAATGAGGAAAAGACCGCAGCATTTCTCTTCGGGTATAGCTCTTGGGGTGATACCTGCCTTGTTGAGCAGCTTGATGGTGGAGCGGGCGATATCCTGATGTGCAAATGCTATCCAACAACCGGTCATGTAAGCAACATCGGATGTTTCGGAAAGCTCGATCTCATCGTTTATCCAGGAGTTCCTCAGTGTGGCATCCTTTCTTCCGGGGCTTCCGGCTTCGATGATGTTCTTGCATATCTGTGATGTTCTTGCAGGTTCCTTTCCCTGTTCTGCCAGTATCGTCCTTTCCCTCTGAATGATATCGGTGATCGGAATGTTCATGGGGCATACATCGTCACAGGCACCACATCTGGTGGAAAGATAAACATCGTCCACCTCGTCCTGATCAAGCTCATCACCATCGATAAGTTTCTGTAAAAGCATTATCTTCGATCGGGGTGTATATTTGTTGTCCGTGACCTTTGCGATATGACAGACATCATAACATTTTCCACAGTCTATACAATAACTAACGGCAAGCAGGTCTTCATCCATATTATTGCTCCGATGCTATCATATATGTCCTGATACATCAAATCTCGTATGGAATCCTTGCTTTTATTTGTTCTCACGATCATCTTCATCAGTGTCCTTACCATTCGGTATCATGTCACTCCTTTCTTGACCCTGATAGCAGCAGCTTTCCTTTTTGGGACTTTCAGCGGAATGGACTGGCTCATACAGTATGTGACAGGTGGAGCAGGACGTATCTTTTCACTTCTGGGTATCCCCATCTATTGTGGTGCGGTCATTGCACAGTTATTAAGGCATGGTCATTTCATAGAAAAGATAGTCGAAGATGTAAAACGCACCATCAAGGCTCCTGACATGGCAGCCGGAGTTGTCGGTTATCTTCTTTCCATTCCTTTGATGTGCTGTCTTACTACCTATGTTGTGATGCTTCCTCTTATTGAACAGATGGAAAAGGAACAGTCTTCAGGCGGGAGACTTTTCTATATGGCAGCATTTGGAAGCGTGCTTTCCTTCGTGCTTATATTGCCGTTGCCGGTCATTTACAGCATGACCACGGCATTCGGAGTTTCCAATTCGGATACTTTCAGTATCAATTTCATCACTGTCCCCCTTTCACTGTTCCTTCTGGGTGTAGGTTATGTGGTCGCAAAAAGGCTTTCTGGAGGCTATCAACATCCTCTTCCGGAGCTTTCGGGTTTGGTCGAACCTGCTATGCTCTCATTGCCACGATGGAAGGTCTGGTTGCCTATTGCATTGCCGATAATCTTGATATCTATTGGTTATCTGTTCTCCCCGCTTTCAATTATCAGCAACGTCAATATCGCCCTTGTGATATCCGTGTTCGTTTCCCTGATGCTTGTTGACGAAAAGCCTCGCAAGATCGCCCTTGAGAAAGGAACGAAGAATGCAGGGATAATTCTCTTTGATCTGTGCGGTGCAGGTGCACTTGGTTTTGTGATAGCTGCCAGCAGTTTTCCGGATGATGTTTTTACTATTATCAATGGCGTATTCCCTGTTGTTGTAGTTCCCTTCGTTCTGGCGGTCCTGATCCAAACGGCACAGGGTTCACGTATAGTTACAGCGGTCATAACGTCCACCATCGTTGCAGGAACTGATATTGTCACATCCGTTCCGACAGTTCCACTTATCCTTATGATAAGTGCCGGCACTTTGATAGTTTCCTATGTCAGTGACCCATATTTCTGGCTGATACAGCGTTCCACAGGTGACAGCATACCAACCGTTGTACGCAGGTTCACGCTTCCTCTTGCAGGTGCAGGTGTCCTTATATTTTGCTGTGCTATGGTCTTGTTCATGTTCGCATGAGTTCAAGGATAACTATAAGTTCCTATGAATTCCAACAATGATACATGCTTTCGGAAAGAATAGTGGTCACTAAAGATGATATTGTAAAACTGAACGTTGATGCAATCGTAAATGCTGCCAACAATTCTCTTCTTGGTGGCGGAGGTGTTGATGGTGCTATACATAAGGCTGCAGGACCACAACTTCTTGAGGAATGCAGATTTCTCGATGGATGTCTGACAGGTGAGGCTAAAATAACCTCAGGCTATCGTCTTCCTGCAAAATATGTCATCCACACGGCAGGTCCAATATGGAAAGGAGGCTTTTCGGGTGAGGATAGCATGTTGTCCAAATGTTACCGTAACTCTCTGAAGGTCGCTGTAAAGAACGGTGTCAGGACGATCGCTTTTCCCTCGATAAGTACGGGTGCATATGGTTTTCCTGTGGAGAAGGCGGCGAAGATAGCCATGCGTGAGATAGCTGGTTTTCTTGAGAAAAATGGGACCATTGAGAAGGTACTGGTTGTTTGTTTTAATGAGGAGGCTTTCAGGAGCTATTCGAATGCTCTTGAGGAAGTTTTGGGGAATTGATTTATCTCACATTTAATTACAAAGGGATATTTACCATGTGGTTTTCATCCCTCTCCCATTTGGTTTTGAATATTTTTATTGTTCTAAGAAAACAGTTGAATTTGACATGCTTACAACAGTGGCATCATATCATTAATTCGATAAAAAAATGAAATAAAAGATGTGAGCGATCTCATATCAAATATAAGATTCTATGCTGCAAGATAAGCTAAGATCAAACTCTTAAAAATGGTGGATCAAAGGATCACTCCACCATTTCCTCGTTCTCTTCTGCCCAGGAAGGCTGGTTTATGGCAAAGAACTCAAGGTCAAAAATCCCGGTGTTCTCCGTATGCTGCTTTGAATTCGCAGGTATGTGAACAAGCTTTCCTTTGCTAAGCTCAAATGGTACATCCTCTATGTAGAGCAAACCTTCACCTTCAAGAACATAATATACCTCCGGGTTCTTCATCATGTGAGGTTCAATGGACTTGTCGGGCTTGATTATTACGTGTGCAATGCTGTAATTAACATCCAGCTCTCTATCAGCTTTTGCCGGGTGGAATAAATTACCAATAAATACGTCTCCAAAGCGGCTGAAGTGTTCAAGATCTTCAACATCATTGGTGTAGATGTAGTCATTAACGTAAAAGCCGGAATGCACAAGGTATGTCTGATTATCGATAGAAGTTCTCTTAACGAAAGTGGACTTCTTAGAAGGAGTAGTTTCACCTGGCTTTGGCCAGTAGTAATTTACCCAGCCCTCGCCCTCTTCACATAAAGCAGTGTCTATAAGCATTCTGCCTAATGGTTCGCCGTTATAATCTTCAAGATCGTTCACATCTCCGCCCTCACCACTTACTTTAGGGGGGAAGACAACACGTATTCCTTCAGTCTTCCAGATGGTTATGTAGGAATCATCATGGTACCATTGACTGTCCTTTTCTCTGAATTCAGGAAATGCAAGCTCTCCTTTTTCATCTATCAGGTCAATAGCAGCATTGACTTGGGACACGGTGTATTCTTTCTGGGATAAGAAGGTAGTCTGCTCTTCTTCAATTAGTTGTTCTTCCTGCTCATTAACGTTTGTATCGTCTGGCTGTACACAGCCGGCAGCTGCCAACAACAGAACAGCAATGGACAAAATAAAAACTATCTTTTTAAGCTCTTTCATATTATAACACCTGTCCTATTAAAAAATAAATATTAAAAGTAATTTTATAGTTGCAACAGTTTACTTGTTTGTCTGCATTGGGGGTCCACGCTGGACATTAAAGTGCAGTACGTAAACAGATGTTGTTTTCTATCATGGATTTGAAATATACTCAAGAGTATTTTACAACATATATATATATCGTATAATGTCGCTGATATGAGTTTAAAATGGGATTAGCGAACTACTGAATTTTGCTATCATACTCAAAAATATAGCTTAAAATTTGGTTTGATCTGTGGCTCTGTAGAAATCCTTATATGACGAAAGTATGAAGCTTGCATAACTTGTACTTTTAACAAAGAAATATTGTCATGATTAAAATATTAGTTTTCTACAGGATGATCTTTCTCCATTTCCTATTAGATATGACTACAATACAGAGCTGTTCCTTCTAAAACATCTATGTACTTTTAGTTCCATTGATGTCCTTTTTCATTCAATAAATTGTATCATTTTACAAAAACAACTTCGAAACATTAATGTATGGTACTTGTTAACAGATATCAACATCAGTGTGTGTTATGTGGTAGCATATATCAGGCAAAAAATGGCAAGTGATAATTATGTTAGGAATTGATGATCCTCAAATCTGGTTGGCATACATACTGTGCATTGTTAGTGCATTGGGTTGTATGGTGTATGGTCTTTTAAAGTGGAACGAAGAAGAAAGTGAGGAGTGGTGATAAATGGCGGTAAATACTTCAACTCTCGGTATCTTCATTCTTGTATATCTTCTCGCAGTCTTCTATTGTGGCTGGTTGGCTTACAAAAGGACGAAGGATGTAGATGACTACATGCTTGCCGGACGGAAAGTAAATCCTTATATCCTTGCTCTTTCTTATGGTGCTGCTTTCATCAGTACAGCGGCTATCATCGGTTTTGGAGGAGTGACGGGAACACTTGGTCTTGGAACTCTCTGGCTTGTGTTCATGAATATCTTTGTGGGTATCTTTATAGCGTTCGTGGTATTTGGTGCAAGGACCAGAAGGATAGGTTTGAACCTTGGTGCTGTAACTTTCCCTGAACTTCTCGGAAGGCGTTTCCAGTCTCGTTTCATTCAAGGTTATTCCGGTGCTCTCATTGCCCTTTTTATGCCTCTCTATGCAGGTATCGTCCTTATTGGTGGTGCAAGGTTCATGGAAACCGCACTTTCAATAGATTACAATATTGCAGTACTTATCCTGATAGTCATCGTAGCAGCTTATGTTATTACAGGTGGCCTGCTTGCTGTCATGTACACAGATGCACTTCAGGGAACTTTGATGCTTGTTGGAATGGCAATTCTTCTGGTACTGACCTATGCTAAGCTCGGAGGTGTCGTAGAAGCTCATCAGGCACTTACGAACCTTGCTCCAATGGTTCCTGAATCTCTTGCAGCAGGTGGTCATCAGGGCTGGACTGCAATGCCTGCATTTGGTTCTCCAATCTGGTGGACAATGGTTTCAACCATCATTCTTGGTGTTGGCATTGGTGTATTGGCACAGCCACAACTTGCTGTCAGGTTCATGACAGTCGATAGTAAGAAATCTCTTAATAGAGCAGTTTTCGCAGGCGGTCCGTTCATTCTTATGATGGCAGGCGTAGCATACATTGTAGGTGGTCTTTCAAACGTCCATTTCTTCAATACGGTGGAAATGATCTCTATCGATGTCGCAAAAGGAAATCTCGATCTTATCATGCCTGAATACATTAACAGTGCAATGCCTGAATTGTTCATTATCTTTTTCATGATAACTTTACTTGCAGCGGCAATGTCCACATTAAGCTCACAATTTCACACAATGGGAACAGCTATAGGACATGATTTTTACCGTGAGTTCCTCATGAAAGGGAATGCAGGTAATACTGTTACTGTTACCAAATTAGGTATCATTGTGACCATTATATTCAGTGTCATACTTGCATACATTCTACCTGTCAGCATAATTGGAAGGGCAACAGCTATCTTCTTCGGACTTTGTGCAGCAGCTTTCCTTCCGATGTATATTGGTGCATTGTTCTGGAAGAGAATGACAAAAGAAGGCGCAATCGCGAGTTTGATCATAGGCACTTTCAGCAGCCTGTTCTGGCTGGCATTCGTGCATGTAAAGGAAGCAGCACCCCTTGGCATCTGCAAGGCTTTTTTTGGAACCGATACTTTACTTACAGGTACCTGGACAGTCGTTGACCCAATTCTTATTGCCGTTCCTCTTGCAATGGTAGCTGCAGTGAGTGTCAGTCTTTTGACAAAACCGCCATCAAAGGAACACCTTGATGCGTGTTATGGTAAGAAGTTCTGATCTCAGTTCATTGAAATATACAATTTTGGGCAGCATTTGGCTGCCTCTTTCTTTTTTTGCCTTTTCAAAATGATGAACATCCTTATATAGTTCCGATAATCAACATTATCCAGCTATTGTATGAGGAATAACAGATGCCTGTAATGAGTCTTATTGGATGCCGGATGTTCGAGGATGAGATAGTCCATCTGGTGGAGAACGATCCGCTGATAGATGAGCTTATTGTGGTGGAGAACAAGGATTGTTCCCGTCTGGTGGAAAAGCTTGATGATGTCGGAATTTCCTACAAACTTGTTCCTGCAACATCCCTGAACTCTGCTTATAAGGGCAATTGTGCGGACAAATACTGTTTTATTATCAATATCCTTGAGTTCGCTCTGCATGCTATACCTCAAAACCTTAAATCTGAGGTATATAAGGCAGTTGAGGATATGGCCGACTTTTCTGATGGTGTCCTGTTGTTCTACGGGCTTTGTGGAAATGTTCTTGGCAAGATCGAGGAAGATCTTGGTGATTTGGATTGCAGGATCTGTATTCTTAAGGAAGAGAATGGCGAGATCGTTGATGATTGCATTGGAGCTGTACTTGGTGGCAGGGATGCATATCTTGAGCATCTTAAAAGTTTCAAGGGTGTGGGTACGTTCTTCCTTACTCCTATGTGGGCAGCCAATTGGGGAGATATGCTCGTTGCCGGAGGGTTTGGTAAAGACCCGAATGATGTTGAAACCTCAAAATGGGTGTTCGATTCCATTGGCTACAAGAAAGTTGCAAAATTGAATACCGGGCTTCATTACGAAAAGGAGTTCGATAATATCGTCAAGGAATTTGCCAATATCTTTGAGTTCGATATTCTGAACATCGAAGGTACCCTTGACCTTGTGGAGAGATGCTATCGTGGTTTCAGGGATGAAATTCTTGAAGGTCATCATGAAAAGCTCGATTGAGCATTCTTCATTTACGATTACGGGGTGTAGGGGCTAGAGAAAGCCCATGTTCTTTAGACATGGGATGAATCGCCCCCCACTTCTCTTTAATTAAGTTGTTATGGAATCCTTTTTAAGCAATTATGCCATATTGTATATTATGCGTAAAACCTATCGTTATAGGTTATATCCCTCAAAAGCCCAGATGTCCAGATTAGGGGATACTCTGGAATCTTGTAGATGGGTCTATAATGAAACTGTTGCACTACGCAAAACATCATGGGAAACCAATGAAGAATCAATATCTTTGTACACAACTAACAAAGAATTGACACAATGGAAAAAAGATAAACAGGAACTTAAACAGGTACATTCTCAAGTGTTGCAAAATGTACAGGTCAGAGTCGACCTTGCATATAAGGCATTTTTCAGACGTATCAAAAGTGGAGAAACTCCTGGTTATCCACGATTCAAAGGCAAAGGAAGATACGACAGTTTCACGTATCCTCAGTCTGGATTTGAAATAATCGATGATAGAACTATCAAGGTTTCTAAAATCGGTGAAATCAAAGCCAAAATTCATAGAGCTGTCATTGGGAATGTCAAAACAGCAACCATCAGACGTTATCCCACTGGTAAATGGTATGTCTGTTTTTCGACAGAATGTGACCTAATGCCAGAACCACATAAAAATGATAACGCCATTGGGATAGATGTAGGAATTTCAAAGTTTGCTACATTATCAAATGGTTCATATATTCCGAATCCAAGATGGGTTAAACAAGAGGAAAAAAGTCTTGCAAAAGCTCAACGGAAAATGTCAAAGTTTGCGATGGGGTCGGACGGATGGTTAAAATCCTTAAAAGTAGTTCAAAGGATATACGAGAGAACTTCAAATAGACGTAAGGATTTCACACACAAACTCAGCAGATCACTTGTCGACAATTATGGCATCATTGTTTTTGAAGATCTGAATATTAAAGACATGGTTCAGAACAACCATCTCGCAAAGAGCATAATGGATGTTGCATGGAGGATGCTAATAGACACTATCAAGAATAAGGCAGAATGTGCTAGTTCAAAGGTAGTATTAGTCAATCCTGCATACACTTCCCAGATGTGTTCAAGGTGTGGAACGATTGTCAAAAAGGAATTGAAAGACCGAATACATAAATGTAATTGTTGTAATCTTGAAATGGATAGAGATTTCAATGCATCTATCAATATACTGAGATTGGGTCTACAATCTCTTGGCTGAAAAACCATAGAAGCCCACGAACTTTAGTCGTGGGAGTAGTCACATACTGTTATTAAGGATATTGTCAATGATTAAGGCAAAATTAAGTTATCTATAACTATGGTGATATTTCTTGACACGAGTACTTGCTACGGGAACTTTTGATCTTCTGCATCCGGGACATGTTTTTTTCTTGACACAGGCACGTAGTTTAGGGGATGAGCTTTATGTCCTTGTTGCAAGGGATTCCATGATAAAACACAAGGCACGACCTATTGTTCCTGAAGGACAAAGACTTGAGATGATAAGTGCTTTCGGGGTCGTGGACAAGGCACTTCTTGGAAGTGAGAGTGATATCTTTGAGCCTTTAAAAGAGATCGAACCTGATATCATCGTTCTGGGGCATGACCAGTTCTTCGATACCCGTGAGCTTGAAAAAAGTCTGGGTGAGAGGGGCTTTAAAGCAAAGGTAGTACGTGTCGATGATGCGATGAAATGTGAACTTTGTAGTAGTGGAAGAATTATTAAAAGGGTACTTGAAAGGTACGGACAGAATGAGGAATGAAAGTTCTCTCAAAAATGTCTGGAAAAAAGGCAGAAAAAATATGTGAGATCAGAGGAGTGTTTCCTCTATCCTCTGAAGTGCCTGTTTTATCCTTTCCTGTGATGTTGCGTAGGATATTCTTACGAAATCCTTTCCACTGACTCCGAATGCTGAGCCAGGTGTTACGGCTACGTGTGCTTCCTGAAGCAGTTTTTCAGCTACTATATCGCCGTTGCCAAATTCACTGACATCGGCAAATGCATAGAAAGCTCCGTCCGGTCTTTTGCATTTGATGCCAATGGAGTTCAGTCCATCGATGAGGAGATCACGTCTTGCTTTGAACTCTTTGATCATGTCATTGACAGGTTCCTGTGGACCTTCAAGGGCAGCAACACCACCGAATTGTGCGAAAGTGGTCGCACTGCTTACGGAGTGTGAGTGTATCTTCTTGAACCCTTTCATGATCTCAGGTATTGCTGTTACGTAACCAAGTCTCCAGCCTGTCATTGCATATGCTTTTGAGAATCCGTTGACCGTTATGGTACGTTCATGCATGCCGTCAAGTGAACCCATGCTGATGTGCTTTTTCTCATAGATGATCTTCTCATATATCTCATCTGACAGCACCAGGAGGTCGTGGTCGATGGCAAGGTCTGCAATGGTCTTGAGCTTTTCCTTGTCAAATACTCCACCTGTGGGATTGCATGGTGAGTTCACTACAATGAGCTTTGTCTTGTTCGTGATGAGCTCCTCGATTCCGTATGGCATGAAACCGTTCTCTGGATCGGTTGGTGCCCATACGGGGTTTGCACCTGCCAATTTGATGCAGGGGCTGTAGGATACCCATGACGGGTCCGAAAGGATAGCTTCATCGTTATCATCGAGAACTGACATCATGATCTCGAAGATAGCCTGTTTTGCACCAGGTGTGACGAGTACGTCATCGGAGGTTACTTCCAGTTTGTTCTCTGTCTGCAACTTGTTTGCGATAGCTTCCCTCAGTTCAGGTATCCCTGTGGAAGGTGCGTAATGGGTTTCACCGCGGTACATGGCATCTGCTGCTGCTTTACAGATGTGGTCAGGTGTGTTGAAATCAGGCTCGCCAAGGCTAAAGCTGATAATGTCGATACCTTCGCTTTTCATCTTGTTTGCAGCATTGGCGATTTTAATCGTTGCCGATTCTTCAACACGTTCAAGTCTGGAGGATGGCATTTCAGATCACTCTTTAAATATTCGTTTTTAATTCAAGTATAACTCTAATATCACAGACGCTGAACCAGTTTCACAGCGGCTTCAACGGCACGTTTAGCATAGTCCACACGCTGATGTGCTTCCATACGTGTCATTCCCGGGCCTGCTATTCCAAGGGTCACCGGCTTGTCATATTCAAGTGAAAGGTCTATTATCTTCCTTGCTGCCTGCTGTACGACTATCTCATCATGTTTGGTGGCACCTTCGATAACGATCCCAATGGTTATCACAGCGTCAATATCATCCTTCAAACAAAGCTTCTTGATAGCAAGAGGCATATCATAAACGCCAGGAACAAGGATAGTTTCTGTAACTTCTGCACCAAGGAACTTTGCATGTTCAATTCCCATAAGTTCCATCTGGTAAGTCAGGTCTCTGTTAAATTCAGCTACTACAAATCCCAATCTAATAGTTTCACTATCACTCAAAGCATTAAACTCCTTTATAATGACTTAATTTCTTATTTATTAAACATCAATCTTGCATATAAATATACGTATAGGCTATTATAGCATCAAATTTCGATTATTTAAGGCTATCATACACAAGAATAAATAGAAATACTTTCAACTACCCGTTGATGCTATCAAATATCGTTGTACTGCTTATCGGGCTGTTACTGCTGGTCAAAGGCTCGGACGTTTTTGTCAGTTCAGCATCCGCCATTGCAAAAAAACTCGGAGTTTCAGAGTTCATTATTGGCTTGACACTTGTTGCGATTGGAACTTCGATACCTGAACTTGCTTCTTCTATGGCTGCATCAATTTCACATTCAAGTGGTATCGTGATAGGCAATGTTGTAGGTTCAAATATTGCAAACATAGCTCTTATAGTTGGATGTGCTGCGATCATCTCGGTGGTGAAGACCCATTCACACATGATACAAAGGGATGGCTACATCATGCTTTTTGCTTTCATTCTCTTCTTAGTTCTTGCATTTGATCTGCAACTATCAAGAACTGAAGCATCCATCCTTATCCTTCTCTATGTAGCTTATATTTTCTTTTTGTTCGAAGAGACATCAAAATATGAAGGTAAATTCTACTTTAAGGAATTTATAACTTATTTCGTCAAATTCAAATATGTAAAGACCATGAACCAGCGTATACGAACAGGGATCAATAACCACAACTCCGGTGATGAACAAGAAAATAATAAGGAACATAGTGATCTCTACAAAGATCTCCTTATCCTTGCCTTTAGTGGAATTGCAGTGATGTTGGGTGCGAAATACTTTGTTGAGCAAGCAATATTCTTTGCACAGCTCTTTCAGGTCCCTGACACTTTCATCGGTATCACACTGGTTGCAGTTGGTACATCCCTTCCCGAACTAATGGTGACAATATCTGCTGCACGCAAAGGCTATGGGAGCATTGCAATTGGGAATGTCATCGGTTCCAACATAACGAATATCCTTCTGGTACTGGGAATCTCTGCATTCGTGTTCCCTCTTGAAATAACAGGACTAAGCATCATGTTCACGATCCCGTTCATGATCATGATCAGTGTTGTTCTGTTATGGTTCATCCACACTCACTGGGAGATCAAGAGAATAGAAGGAATGGTATTGATATTGATGTATTTGATCTTCCTGATATTGTTGTTCAGTTTCGAGTTAGCTATCTGAGCATTCCCCTCCAATTAACTTCTCAACTGTTATTTGGTTAACTAACTAACTAATTAACAGTATAGTTTGACATGATCACCATTTCAGGAAAGTCTTTGCAAGCAACGATCCTTTTCTGATGTAATATTTCCTTATCTCATCCTGCACGAACAGCAATATTGCAAAAGGCATTGCAAGTACAAGATATTCCATTGAGACCGGTGCTGTTCCAAATATCTTGTTTGCAAATGGATGGAACATTATCATGGAAAGTATCACTAATTCGCTCACTACTGCCAGCAGTATCATTTTATTCGTGAACATATTCCTGGATAATGCAGACTCAATTCTTGTACGGGATACGAGCAAATTTGCTATCTGGCATATTATGACTGCAGCAAAAAATGCCATAATGGCCTGTCTGTAGAGAAGATCATTGCTTAGCAAGGCCTGTCCCCAGGTCCAGCCTCCATCCAGAAGTACTGCAAAATAACATGTAAAGCCTGCCAGGGCTTCGATGGGTCCTTTCATTCCATAGGATGTCAAAAGTACCTGTGGTGTCAGGAGCCTTTCATATTTTGAGCGGGGGGAACGCTTCATTATGTCCCCTTCCCCCTTCTCAACAGCCAGTGCCAGTGCCGGAAGTATATCTGTACCAAGGTCGATGGCAAGGATCAACTGCACGTTCATGGGCAGGGGTATCGAAAGGAGGACAAATGCAATGAATGGCAGTATTTCCGGAATATTGCTTGTAAGGATGTAGGCAATGAACTTCTTGATGTTATCGAAGACGGTCCTTCCTTCTTCCACTGCATTGACGATAGTGGCGAAATTATCATCAAGAAGTATCATGTCAGCAGATTCTCTTGCAACATCCGTACCGCTTCCCATGGCGACACCCATGTCTGCGTTCTTTATTGCAGGAGCATCGTTTACACCATCCCCGGTCATGGTCACTATCTCTCCCCTTGACTGAAACGCCTGTACTATCTTCAATTTCTGAACCGGGGATGTTCGTGCGAATATAATATACGGAGCCTTCAGTTTTTTTGAAAGTTCATCAATTGATAATTTGTCCAGCTCAGCACCTGTGATCATCACCGGCTCATGGCCATTGCTACTAAAACCAACGTTCTTTGCAATGGAAAGGGCAGTTACCGGATGATCTCCTGTAATCATCACTACCTTTATTCCGGCCCGATGACATCTGTTAATAGCATCTTTGACCTCAGGTCTGTGAGGATCGACCGCACCGGCAAAACCGATAAATGTAAAACCTGTGTCGTATTCGATCTCCTCCTCAGCCCTGCGATATGCAAGAGCAAGCACACGTTCACCTCTTCCTGCGATCTTCAAATGCATATCAAGGAGCTCGTTCCGGTCATCTTCTGTAATAGGTACTTCGTCCCCGTCCATCAGGACATGGTCGCACATTTTAATAACAACTTCAGTTGCGCCTTTCAGGTAGGATTCCTGTTCATCCGAATCAGTATGGTAAATTACCTGCATTCTTTCTTTCAGGGAGTCGAAAGAATATTCCTTCAAGCGAGTATTATTTTCCCGCATCAGATCAATATCAGTAAACTTGGATGCGTACATCAACAAAGCACCTTCAGTGGGGTCTCCCTTATATCTCGAAGGTCCTTCAACGAGCCTTGAATTATTGCAAAGTACTGCTACTTTCATTAGAATGTCCGGTGGAACTTCCCCGTTGCTCACATCAATTTGTTCAAAGCCCAGGGTCATTGAATGTATGGCCATCTTATTCTGGGTCAGTGTTCCGGTCTTATCCGTACAAATGACCGTGGTCGATCCAAGGGTTTCCACGGATTCGAGCCGCTTGATAAGTGCATTCCTTTTTGCCATTCTTTTTGAAGCCAGGCTTAGGGAAAGGGTTACAGTTGGAAGCAATCCTTCGGGGACATTGGCAACTATGATACCTATTGCAAAAATGAGATTCAACAGGAACAGGTCATGTGTCACAAAACCGATAGTAAAGAATGATATTCCGAGAAATATTGCAATTATTGAGATGATCCGGATGAAATTATTGAGCTCTTTGCGAAGAGGTGTTTCAACTGATGTTGTCTGTTCCGTCAGGGTTGCAAGCTTTCCCATCTGTGTATTCTGGCCGGTTCCATAAACAACAGCTTTTCCGTTACCTGTCAATACAAGCGTTCCTGAGAAGACCATATTCCTGCATTCGAGTATATTTGGGTGGGTACATTCAAGGGAGCGTAACTGTGGCTCAGCCTCACCGGTCAATGACGAATTGTCAACCTTTAAAGTATTTTCTTCAATGAGCCGGCCATCAGCAGGGACCTTGTCTCCTTCTTCAATGAATATGACATCCCCGACAACCAGTTCGGGTGCCAATATTTCCTTTATTTCCCCATCCCTCAATACCTTGGCAACAGGGGGTATAAGTTGGCGAAAACTCGCCATTATCTGTTCTGCCTGATATTCCTGTATAAAGGTGAACGTGGCATTGAGAATGACAACTCCAAAAAGCGCAATGGCGATGTACAAGTTGCCTTTTCCAGGGTCCAGCAGCTCTGATGCATATGAAAGCAAAGCCCCTGCAATAAGCAGGACCGAGAAAAAATTGTTGAATTGCTTAAAATACTTTTTAAGAACTGATTCTCCCCCTATATTCTCAAAAATATTCCTTCCACATATCTCCAGCCTTTCTAAGGCTTCACGTGTTGTTAATCCCTCGATACCAGCATCGAAGCTTTTGAGAAACTCTTCAAGAGAAATGCTATGCTCATCGCCTTTTGTCTCGCAATCAGGAACTTTATTGTTGAGTATAATGTTACCCCCGTACTCTCAACATATTTGTAGATATAACTGTAATAATGGGATATAGATTATTCTATCTGCTCAGCCTTTTAATTTGATAATCTCTTTTTGACGGTATCTGAAGACCAAAACTTATTTAAATTTTGGTAATTAACGATTAATACTCAGTAATGATTTGTGGTATTAATTATAAGAGGTGGTACAATGGATTTTCACAGTGGAAAACTTACTGTATTGACCGTATGTTTATTGATCGCAGGGATGGTAATTCCAGTTTCTGCGTTCGTACCATCGGTGAATGCTCATGATATTTATGAAGAATTGACTATAGATATACCAAAGAGTGGCTTATACGTAC
>NZ_JAGSOI010000021.1 GCF_023684405.1 Methanococcoides seepicolus
TATTGTGCGTTCCTGGCCTTCCTTCCGATAAGCATCTTTTTTATCTTCTTTCCTCTTCTTACAACAGGAGTTATATGAGGAATCTTTTTATTTTGCAAGAACTCAAACACATCTACTGAATAGAACTCCCTGTCTAAACAAAGGACTTTGACCTTGAAGTTCAGTTTTTTTATGCAATCAATGAAGTAACTGAGGTAATCTACCTTTGTTTTATTCTTTTCTACTGGAAGAACTGATACAGTAAATCGATTGTTTTTGGTTATGATGGAAAGGGAGATGTATGAATAAAATGAGTTTGTTGACTTCTTAGACTGACTGCGTATCACATAGTTTTCGTTAGATGAATCAGTATCTCCATAATAAGGGTCATTAGTAAAATCGATAGCGAATACATATTTCTTTCCTTTTTCCAAAATCTTAAGAGCCTCTTGAAGTAGAATCTTTTCATTTATTCGAATAAGATTATCAAGATCCAGTTTTTGGAAATGATGTCGTATCGATGTCTCACATACTACTTTTTGGTAGTTTTTTGAAATGGAATGAACCGATCCCTTATCTACTGCCATACATACTGCAGTATGAAAAATATCTTTACAGGTAAGTGAACCATTGATCTTGATTTTAATATTATCTGTAAGTGGTTTTAGAACAGTGTCAATACATTCTTTTGATCTTAGTTCTACTCTGGGAATGTTCTTGGAATTGGGAAGTTGAAATGACATATGGCGGCGTTTTCGCCGCATATATAGCTATCGAATGACATTATTTCATGCTGATAGTAAAATTAGCGAAGTACTGAAATTGCCTGTATTTTTGAAGATGTTCCGGACCTTTATGATGATCGGGAGTGCAGAGATCTGTGGAAACCCGTGACTTTGGTCATGGGCGGAACAATCCTCACCTCTTTTTGTGACCTCTCGGGAATAATCTTGGAGTCCAAGATCTTCTTTTAATTTCTCGTGCTGCAAAGGTCTGTTACCGATAGCCTTTGACCGCTCAATATCTTCGAATGCAGGAAGATCAACATGGGACCGTAAACTTTTCAGCCGAAGCTATCAAATCTACCTATATGGGGGATCCAACATTTTTAAACCGCTATTTCAAAGTAGAAAAGGATGAATTGCCAGCTCGTTTCAGGATCGTTAAGAGCATTCAGGTAAACTTCGATTCATCGGCTTCTGTTGAAGATCTCTGGAAGGTCCATGATAGTGCAATTGGAAAGTATAGGGATTTATTGGAAAGTATCGATTCAAATGAAAAAGATATTGAACTCCCTGAAGCCACACATTCTCTTCTTGATCTGAAGATCGAGATCGCTGAACGGATACTTGAAAATTGTCATATGTGCGAGCGAAGATGTGGTATAAATCGTAGAGAGGGTGAAAAAGGATTCTGCAGATTGCTTGAAACCTCCCGATACGCCTCTGAATTCTTACATATGGGAGAGGAACCAGAACTTGTACCCTCACATACGATCTTCTTCACAGGGTGTGTTTTTGCCTGTGTTTATTGTCAGAACTGGGACATATCCACCCATCCTGAAAGTGGGAACGAGGCCGACCCTGAAAATTTGGCCAGGATCATAAGAGAGCGACGTTATGAAGGTGCAAGGAATGTTAATTTTGTGACCCCTACACCCCATGCCCATTCCATTTTGAAGATCATTGATCGGGTTCTTGTGAACACTCCCATGGTGTGGAACTCAAATATGTACCATTCCAAGGAAGTGGCAAAACTACTCGAAGGTGTGATCGATGTATATCTTGCCGACTTCAAATATGGTAATGATAACTGTGCAAGAAAGTATTCCAAAGTGGAAGATTATCTTGAGGTGGTCAAAAGAGATCATGAGATTGCCTATAAGGACGCAGAGATCATAATCAGGCACCTGGTATTGCCGGATCATCTGGAATGCTGCACAAGACCAATCGCAGAATGGGTAGCAAATCACATTCCGGAAGTGAGATTCAATCTGATGTTCCAGTACACGCCCTATCCTAGGGCTTCAAAATACCCGGAAATAGATCGTCGACTCACATCTGAGGAGAAGAGACGTGCAATAGAGATAGTAGAGGAAGCAGGTCTTGAAGATGTCTTGATCTGATAGAGCTCAGGTTCAGATCATACCTAGCTCTTTTCCAATAGCTCTGACTTCTTAATAGGGAGAATGGGTAGCTCCATGAATAATGATCATATGGAATTTATTTTCTTTTTCTGAAATAGTCTTCAAGTAGTAAATGCCAGAGCAGATGGACATGAGGAAAAGATGCTAAAACGAGAAGAAACAAAGATTGAATGGGGATAAAGAAAGGTGGCAAGTCATACTTCGAATGGGCGTATCCGCCAACAGGGGGATAATTAAATGGGGAAAGAGATAGCAGCATTCGATTACGAAGAGGAGAGAAGGAAGTTCAATTGGGATATTCCTGAAGATTACAATTTTGTTGATATCCTGAGGGCATGGGCAAAGGATAGGACCAAGTTGCTGGCAATCACCGAGCATCCGGACGGGAGGGTTGAGAAAGCAGCATACTGGGAGGTATGGGACAATGCCATGAGGTTTGGAAATGTCCTTCAGGGGTCAGGCATCCATAAAGGGGATCGGGTCCTGGCAATACTTCCCAGGGGAACGGATGTTTATGAGGTCAGTCTCGGTATCTGGGCAATAGGCGGCGTTGTCGTTCCCGGCACGATTATGCTCAGGGGTAAAGATATAGAATACAGGATAAGGGATGCCGGGGTCAGGGCTTTGATAACAAACGACCCGGCAGTTGCTGATGAGGTGGATGCGATAAGAGACAAGATCCCAGTTATCGAGCTTTTCTTTTCAGGTCAGAGGGAGGGATGGAGAGACTATCAACAGGAAATTTGTTCTGCATCGAGAGATCTAAGAATTGAACCGCTCACTGCAAGTGATCCTTTGGCCATCAACTACACCTCCGGGACCACGGGCGCACCAAAGGGGGTATTGCATACCCATTCATTGATGTACTGCTTCGACAGGCTGAACAGATACTATTGGTGGAATACCCGATCAGACGAGCTATGCTGGGCGACAACAGAACCCGGGTGGGCAAAATGGTATTGGGGACCATTCGGAGCTGTTTTGAATGCAGGGGCCACCAACTTCCATTACTCGGGTAGATTTGAACCTGAAAAATGGTTCGAGCTGCTTGAGAGATGGAAGATAAACAGGGCATGTCTGACCCCAACTGAACTCAGGGCCATGACAACGATCGAGGATGCGGACCTAAGATACGATCTGAAGGACCTGAAGGTTATTTTAACTGCCGGGGAGCCCTGCACACCAGGTATCGTTAACTTCTTCGCGGAAAAGTTCGGGATATCCGTGCGAGAGGGGTACGGACAAACGGAAACCTGTGTCATCGCCTGCAATTTGCCCGGAATGGACATAAAACCCGGATCCATGGGCAGGTTTACACCCGGGGTCCAGGGGACAATTGTAGATCCTGATACGGGTGAAAAGTTACCCCCAGGTGAAAAGGGAACAATTGCTGTTGCAAGGGATCATCCCATGCTTTTCAAAGGATATCACAACAAACCAGAAAAAACGGCAGAATGCTTCCTTGGAAACTGGTATTTGACCGGAGACCTTGCAATGATGGATGAGGCCGGATATATATGGTTCGAATCAAGGGCGGATGATGTCTGTATAAGCTCGGGGTACAGGATCGGCCCCTTTGAGGTTGAAAGTGCAGTGGATTCGCATGAGGCGGTCCTTGAATCTGCCATGATCCCAAGTCCGGACCCGATAAGAGGGGAGGTTGTTAAGGTTTTTGTTGTCCTGAGAAAGGGTTACGAACCCTCTGAAGAACTCATTAAGGATATCCAGCAGCATGTCAAAGGGATGACCGCCCCATATAAATATCCACGGGAGGTTGAGTTTGTCAGGGAACTTCCAAAGACCATCAGTGGCAAGATCAAGCGCAAAGAGCTCAGGATAACCGAGTTTGAGATGAAAAGGGATGTTATCGAAAAGCTAAAGGAAAGGGACCTCTGGCAGAGAGCGGATTAAAATAAAGATTGGAAAGGCAGTCGATAGACAAATATTATTAATTCAGTAGCGTGAAAATACATATCATGTCGTGTGGATCAGGAGACTCTTAGGGAGGGGTTGATATGGAAGATATCTTTCGATTTGCGGATGAGCTTGGACCGAGCAAGATCATCCATATATACGAGCCTTCTGTTGGATTGAAGGCGGTGTTGGTGGTGGATAATGTGGCGGCCGGACCTTCCATAGGAGGGGTGCGCATGGCTCCGGATGTTAGCACAGAGGAATGTTTCCGTCTGGCAAGGGCCATGACCCTGAAGAATGCTGCCGCAGGTATTCCATATGGTGGGGGAAAGGCGGTTGTCTATGGTGACCCGAAGATGGCCCCGGAAAAAAAGATCAAACTTATGAGGGCTCTGGCTTCCTCACTGAGGGAGATCAAGGAGTACATCTTTGCTCCGGACATGGGTACGAATGAGGATTGCATGGCCTGTGTGAAGGATGAGATCGGCAGGGCTGTGGGGCTGCCCAGGGTGATCGGTGGGATCCCACTGGACGAGATTGGAGCTACCGGATGGGGTATCAGGCATGCCACTGAAGTGGCCCTGGAATTCTGTGACTTCAAACTGGAAGGTGCCCGAATTGTGGTCCAGGGTTTTGGTGCAGTGGGTAAGAATGCAGCCCGCTTCCTTACGGATAATGGGGCCGTACTGGTGGCAGTGTCGGATTCCCTTGGCACCATATACAACCCTGAGGGGCTTGATGTTGATGCATTGATCACCTTGAAGGAGGCCGGAGGAAGTGTGGTCGATCATCCTGATGGAGAGAGGCTTGGATGCGATTCGGTCATAGACATTGATTGTGACATATGGATCCCGGCAGCCCGTCCGGATGTTCTGAATGAGGAAAATGTGCATCGCCTTAGGGCAAAGCTTGTGGTCGAGGGTGCCAACATCCCCATCACCCATGATGCGGAAAAATACCTTCACGAAAAAGGGATCATCTGTGTCCCGGACTTTATTGCCAATGCAGGAGGGGTGATCTGCGCTGCCATGGAGTATGAGGGAGCCAGCGAATGTGCAGCCCTCCAGGCCATAGGAGAGAATGTTCGTATCAATACCAGACTGGTGATGAAGGAATCGTCATGCAAATGTATACTTCCCAGGGAAGCCGCCATGGATCTTGCCCTGCAAAGGATTCGCAAAGCCATGGGTTATAGACGATGGTCCCTGTTCTCGTCCGCTCCGGGATTCGTATAATGACTAAATGAGGTGACCGGATTCCTATCGGGAAAGGAAATATGCTATGACAATGGGTATGGAGTTAAGGAAGAAGCTTGTATTTCCTCCAGTACTCATCCACCATCCCCTGGATACTTTTCAGGATATCCTCCTGTCTTACCGGTTTAAAAAGATGGGCGAATCTTTCCTGCTCTTTCAGGTAGTCTTCCACAGGCTTGAATTTCTTTGGAACGAATGTATGTTCCACCTTGCCATGGACAGACTCCTTTAATGGCCAGATCCCTGTCTCAACAGACAGCTTTGCAAGACTGACGGATTGGGAGGGGTCGAATCCCCATCCTGGTGGGCAGGAGGAATGGGATATGAAGAGTTTTGGACCCTTATACTGTTCAGCTTTTCTGAACTTGTTCATCAGGTCAACCGGATAGGCAGGGGAGATGGTTGCAAGGTAGGGGGGATTGTGACTGTTCCATATCTCGAACAGATCCTTCTTTTGAAGCTGTGTACCAGCTGGTCTTACCCCTCCTGGCGGGCTTGTTGCTGTCCTTGATCCAAAGGGTGTGGCCCCTGATTGCTGGAATCCGGTATTTCCATATGCCTCATTGTCATAACAGATATAATAGAAGTCCAGGTTGCGGTAAAGGGCTCCGGATGTGGACGACAGGCCCATGTCATATGCAGAACCATCCCCGGTCAGCACGACCACCTTTAGGTTCTCTTCCGGATCCAGCTTGCCCTTTTTGATCAATATATCCAGAGCATCCCGGACCCCCTGGGCCCCGGCAGGTGCACAGGCCATTGCAGTATAAAGCCAGGAATTCTTGAAAGGTGTGAAGGGATATATGGAAAGGAGGGTAAAACAGCTTGCAGCATTTACAATAACGATCTTTTCCCCCAGTGCCTTCAGGCAATGCCTCAGGGTCAGGAGCCCACCACAACCTGCACATGCAGGGGTTCCTGATAGTACGTTCTCTTCAGGGGGTATTTCCCTGATGGATCTGATGGGTGCTGTATCCATATCTTTATCCCTTCCCTGCAATTTCCTTCAATCCTGCCATTTCTTTCCACTCATTCTCTGTATACAGGAGATGGGGCGTTTCCACAATTCCAGTATCCTCAGCCGTGGTCATTTTATCAAAGATAAACTCGAATTCTTCCGGGCTGATGTTCTTTCCCCCAAGCCCTCCAATGAAGGATAGTAAAAGGGGCCTGTTTATCTCATTGTACAGGCAACCGGCCATCTCTGAATATATGATCCCTCCCTTGCCTACGCTGATGTTCTGGTCTATGACAGCCACTGCCCTTTTCCCTTTCAATGCATTCTTTATATCAGGGTCCGGAAATGGTCTCAATACCCTCAGCCTCAGTAACCCGGCCTTGAGCCCTTTCTCCCGTGCTCTTTTCACGGCAGCTTTCCCGAGGGTGGAAAATGAGTTTGTCATGACAAGGACATATTCGGCATCTTCCAGCATATATTCTTCAATGGCCCTGTATTTTCTGCCAAATTTCTGTTCGAAGTCCCCGCACACCTCCTTGTAGACCTCCAGGGCATTCTTACTTGCAAGGTGCATCTGGTATTTGAAATAGGAATAGAACTCCCCGCCAAGGACCGCAACGCCCTGGGCCATGGGCTGAGCTGGCTTGAAAAAGGCATGTTCCGGCTGGTATTCTGGCAGGAAACTTCTGACAGTCTCCACATCCGGGATCTCCACGGGTTCTCTGGTAAATGAGAGGTAAAAACCGTCCATGTTCACAATGACAGGCAAGAGCACCCGTTCATCCTCAGCCAGTTTGTATGCCATCAGGATCGAATCAAATACTTCCTGGCAGGTCTCGCAATGGATCTGTAAGAATCCCGAATCCCTGATCGCCAGAATATCGTTGTGGTCCGGCCCCAGGGTGATCGGTGAGGACAATCCCCTTGATACATTTACCATCACCAGAGGGACTCTCCATCCTGCCACTGTATATATCATCTCAAATCCATACAACAGGCCCTGGCTGGATGTGGCCGTGAAGGTCCTGACCCCTGTGGCGGAAGCAGCACCTGCTGCCGTTACCATGGAATGCTCCGAGTCCATGGTAACAAAACTCGCATCCATGGCCCCGTCGGATATCCACTTTGCAATTGTCTCGATGATCTCCGTCTGGGGAGTTATAGGATAGGCCGGAATATAATCCACTTCTGCCAGCCGCACCCCCCAGGCAGCGGCACCATTGCCGGTTAGCATCTCTTTTCCCATTATAGTTCACCTTCTTCCGATTGGGAGTGCATCTCCCGCACGTCATTGATGGCCTTTACCGGACATTCCCTGGCGCATATGAGACAACCCTTACAGTTTTCGTAATCCGCATAAGGATAACCGTCTTCATTTACCTGGATACAACCCTCAGGACACCTGGCAACACAGGTCATGCACCTGGTACAAAGGTCATAATCCCAGATAGGTCTGAATACCCGCCAGTTTCCCGTTCTTCGCAGGGGGGTATTGCCGGTGGCATTTATGGCAGGACTGGATACACGAGCTGTTTCGAAAGGTATGTTGATAACATTCTCCCCTTCCCGTATGGCCTCAGTAGTTTTCATTTGTACCGGGACCACTGCATCGTAACAATAAAGTGCAGCCTCTGCATTCTTTTCTAAAATTCCCCTGTCCGATATTATTCCGGATAGCTCCTTTTCCAGGGCATCCCTTAAGGCATCCTCTCCAATGCCGGCGATCCTAGAGGCAACAGCAGCTGCAAGGCTGCTGAGGACGGGCTTTCCGATCATATCAAGGCCGATCTTTGTAAGGTCCAGTGTTATCACGTGATCTGTGATACTGTACCTTTCCTGTGTTTCCAGAGGACTCTGGGGCGTGTTTACAAAAACGACACCCCCTTTTTTAAGTCCTGATAAAGGCATTGCCTTAGGATCTGACAGTAGCGTTTCATCTATAACTATCACAATATCAGGATCTGAGATCACGCCCCGCTCCATGATGTTCTCTCTGGAGATGCGGGTAAAGGCAGTGATCGGCGCCCCCCTTTTCTCGGCACCATATAATGGAAAATCCTGTACATTGTAGCCGTCCAGAAATGCAGCTGTCCCGAGCACTCTGCTGGCAACCTTCGCTCCCTGGCCACCCCTGCCGTGGAATCTCAATCTGAGCATAAAAACTCCCCAATATCTTTAGGATTTTCTGTCTATAAATATCCTCTCATCCTTTATCTGAGTTATATGGGTCGATGGCATCCAGATATTTTGAACCGGCTGGCTGAACAATGGATTGGTTTCCATGAGAATGGTTGTGAAGATATCGTTTTTACTGGAATTTCAGGAAAAATCAAAGTTACAAAAAGGCTGGATATCCTGCGATTGACTGATAAGGACGAGAGTTTGCCATAGCATCCGTTATACGATTAGATGAGCAATGTAGTTCTTTTTTGTGATCTTACTCGAAGACCAGTACGTCTTGCGCTGCGATATTCACGATGACACGTAATCCCATAGCATCATCCAGCAGCCTTGTCGGAACATCACAAAAAAGAACTACATTACTACCATCAAGTTCCACAGCCATCAGCTTGCTGCTACCCTTATCAGTAACATCAAGAACAGTGCCTGCAAAGACATTACAGTCATCTGAAAGCAGATCCTTATCATAGGCCATCAGATGTATGTTCTCCGGCCTTACCCCCCAGGAAACAGTATCTGAACCAGAAACATCCGAACCTGTGACAAATTGCAGACCTCTGCCTTCAAGAACAAAGCCTTCAGGAGAATTCCCGACAACAGCCCCATCCTCAAAGATATTGCTGACGCCCACAAGTTCTGCCACATCCCTGTCAACAGGAGAATAGAACACTTGCCGCGGACTGCCTGACTGGTGAACCTTCCCTTCATGAAGGACCACGACCCTGTCTGCAAGCGAGAACGCTTCCTCTGGACTATGGGTGATGAACAGTACAGGGATGCCAAGCTCCTTCTGAATAGTTTTTATCCTCTCCCTCAGTCGCATCCTGACCACCATATCAAGAGCAGAGAAAGGCTCATCCAACAACAGGATATCGGGACTCGGTGCAAGGGCACGGGCAAGGGCTACCCTCTGTTTCTGCCCTCCCGACAACTGGGAAGGATACCGTCCCTCCAGTCCCTCTATATGCAACAGACGAAGCATTTCGAATAATCGCGCCTCCTTCTTCACTGCATCCCACCCCTTAAGACCATAAACGATGTTCTTCCTCACATCCATATGCGGGAAAAGGGCATAGTTCTGGAAAACATATCCCGGCCTCCTGTACTGAGGCTGGAGATCGATACCCGAATCACTATCATAATACGTTTTTCCATTGACAACGATACTTCCTCGGTCCGGAGCTTCCAGTCCTGCGATACATCGAAGTGTCGTGGTCTTGCCGGAACCGGAGCGACCAAAAAGGACAACCAGCTCATTCCCCACCTCAAAACTGACATCCAGAGAAAAAACATCATCTCTGCCACCCTTCCTACCGCGGGAACGATACTTCTTTGACAAGCTCACTTTTACGCCCATTTAAATACCTCACACGCTCCAACGATCTACGAACTTTGCAGCCAGTGCCATGGATAATAATGAAACAACGACCAGAGTGATGACAAGAATGTTCGCAAGAGCATCATTGCCTGACTGGAACGCCGTATATATGGACAAAGACATGGTATTCGTTTTCCCCGGAATATTACCCGCAACCATAAGGGTCGCACCGAACTCCCCCACAGCCCTTGCAAAACTTAACACGATGCCTGCAAGTATGCCTTTTTTAGCAAGGGGTAGGGTGACAAAGAGCATGGTCTCAAGCTCACTGTGCCCGAGGGTATAAGCCGCATACTCCAGTTCACGATCCACTGCACTGATAGCAGAAGCAGTGGTCTTCACCATGAGAGGAAGAGATACAACAAAAGCTGCTATCACCGCAGCATGCCATGTGAAAAGCAATGACCAACCCGTCATCTCAAAGAGAAAACTGCCTATTGCACCGTTCTTTCCCAACAGAACAACAAGAAGATAACCCGTAACCGTTGGCGGAAGCACGAGGGGAAGGGTCACAAGAATATCAGCCAGCCATTTCCCCCTGAAATCCCTCCTTGCAAGGGCATAGGATATGAGGATACCGAACACAGCAACAAGACAGGTGGACAGAACTGCCACCTTTAAAGTTATCGAGAGAGGGATCAAGGCATCTTCAAGCATCAATTATCATCCATTACACTAAAGCCATATTTTACGAATATACCTTTTCCTTCATCCGAAATAACATAATCGATGAATTCCTGTGAGGCTTCCCTTTCATCTGAAGATGAAACGACTGCAATAGGATAGCTTATACTGGTACTTACCGGGATCTGAGCAACAACTTCTATCTTATCCATATCTGAGGCCATCGCATCGGTCATATAAACAAAACCCGCATCAACTTCCCCGCTCCCAACATAGACGAGCACTTGCTTCACACTCTCCGCATAAATGAGCTTACCACTAACATCGTCCCACAAAGAAGCTGCCTCAAGTGCACCTTTCGTATATCTACCCACAGGTGCGATCTCCGGGTCTCCAATAGCTATCTTTGTAATTGAAACATCCTCAAGATCTTCAAGGGACCTTATAGTATTCTCGCTTGACCTGGGAACTATCATCACAAGAGAGTTCTCAGCGAAATCATGCCTTGTGTCAGCATAGATCAAATCCTCGGACCCAAGGAGGTCCATGTGCTTCTGGGAAGCCGAAGCAAAAACATCGATGGGAGCACCGGCTTCTATCTGCATACGCAGGGTACCTGAACCCGCCAGATTGAGAATTATATCGATATCAGGATGCGTATCTTCAAACTTGCGTTCGACCTCAGTGAAACTTTCGGTCAAACTTGCCGCGGCAGAGACAATGACCTCAGAACTCACATCTGTATGAGATGATGATGACCCTAAAAAAGCACCCCACCCCATAACCAAAAACAATGCCATAGCCAGTACCAATATGATAGATATGACCATTAAAGAACGCTTTTTATCCATACAATACCTCCGCTCACCATTATACCGTTATGTTTAGTAGAACATAACGAAATGAGATTAGATTGCTTGTATAAAAAATTTATTGTCAAGCGGTAGATGAGAAGTAAAACTTAATATTGCCCGATCAGTTTTGCGACCATCCTATGAACACCATGCATGCTGAGATCCTTCCCAAGATACAGCATAGGACACCTTCCAGTGTAACATTGATGATCTGCACAAAGTTCCCTCACAGCAGGAGTATCCGTTTTCCAGTGAACCCAGGTATTTACCACACCTTTCTCGAAAAGACCTTTCATGGCATCTGCCGGTTCGGTCTTTGTCAGACCTATCACCGCATTTTCCACACCTTCCGGAGCTTCACCGATAGATTTTATCGCATCCAGCTCGGGCCTATTGGAAAGGTCCACAAAATGAACAGTTTTCCCTTTCTTCCTGAGTTCCTCGACCGCCCATTCCATTGCAGGCTTGGTCCCATCACTAACAAGAATGAATTCGTCTGCATCCCAAAACTTCGAATAGGTATTTTCCATTATAATGACCCCCGCAATTGAAAACGGTACAGATATTTATACCAAACAAAATTATCTGAATAGAGCACCTTTAAGAATCAAGGATGTTGACACTTAAAAGACCTTCTATTTGTCTCATTATACACTTAAACTACGGATATTTGCCTATTTATCCATAGTCACCGTCGATCACACACGAACAATATACACAATGAGATAACTCCACTGGAAATAAGGGGGTCTTCGCGCTAAAACCAGCCAATTCTCATTTATGAATAATGCTTACTTAAATGTCACACGTTCGCTTTATTAAAAACTACTTTCAGAGAAGGTAAGATATAGTGAATACTTAAAACATGCACATCCTATCAAAGAACTGAATGGATGCGATACAATGGAAAAGATAAAAGAATTCTTCAAAATGGATAAATTCGCCGAATACATCGATGTTAAGCTCCTGGAAGTCTCGGAAGGCTACGCAAAAGCGAAGATGGACATCCACGAACATCACTTGAACGGGGTGGGTATCGTTCAGGGAGGAGCAATATTTACCCTTGCAGACTTCGCATTTGCCGCCGCTTCCAATTCTCATGGTACGGTTGCAGTCGCAATAAATGCCAATATATCCTTCGTAACTTCCACAACATCTGGGACCCTGTATGCCCAGGCGCGCGAAAATTCAAAAAACCCAAAGATAGCAACATATACAGTAGACATTACGGACGAAGAAGGAAATGCCATAGCAATATTCCAGGGAATGGCATACAGGAAAAAAATGAGTGTAGATTCATTTATGAGCTGAATAAAATTTCAGGCGTAAAGCCTCAACAGCTTCCTTTTCCAGATGGTCAAGTCCAAGAAGGAAATCCCTTAGCATTCGATGGTCATCCACTAAACGGTCTGCATTTTTCAGGCTTTCCTTACTGACATAGGTCGGAACAGCCAGACAGAACATACCTGCCCGATTGGCAGCTTCCACGCCCATTGCTGCATTTTCCACAACAAGACATTCACTTGCATACAGCCCGAACATATCAGCAGCACTCAGGAAAGGATCAGGGGCAGGCTTACCATTTTCAACATCCTCCCCACTTATGACAACATCGAAAATACCATCATAAAGATTAGTGATAATATCTTGCACTATATTCCGGTCAGCTCCGGAAACCACCGCAAACATAAAACGCTCTTTCAAAATTGGAAGACACTCGAGGACCTCACTAAAAGCCTTCAGTTCTACAATTCTGGCAAACTCATCCCGGTACCTGTGTATAAGCCCATCTAAATCAAAGTTCAGAAGATCCACACCATCCTTTTCCAGCAGATAGCTTACGATATCCACTGTCTTTGAGCCTTCCATATTATAGACATCCTGAGCATCCATGGATAAACCCATATCAGCAAATACATGACTCAAAGCTTCGGTATGGTAAGGCATAGAATCCACCAGAACCCCATCCATATCAAATATCAGAGCTTTTAGCACAATTAACACCCTATTAGAACCTTATTGCAGAACAACATATCCCGGAAATAGATACAAGAGAAAATATAATAGAACCGGAAAACGAAAAGCGATCAAACACCAACTGGGGATTTACTTTAACCTGAGCTCTTTTCCATGTTTGTGGAGTGCGATCTCAATATTGGATTTGAGGTCCTGTTCTTTGAACGGTTTAGATATGTAACCATAAGGTTCTGCGACCTTAGCTCTCTCAAGTGTCCTATCATCGGTATATGCTGTAAGGAAGATCACCGGAATATCGAATTTAATGCGGATCTCATTTGCAGCTTCAATGCCGTCCATATCGCCCCTCAGCATGATGTCCATCAACACAAGATCAGGGTAAAAAAGGTCTGCTTTAGTAATTGCATCCTCCCCGGATGAAGCGGTACTAGGCACTGAATACCCCAAGCGAATGAGCTTGTTCTTAATACTCAACGCCACAATATTCTCGTCCTCGACGACTAAAATGCTTGTCTCTTTATTCATGCGCCCTTCATACCCCATCTTTTATCAAACGTGACCCTAAACGCTTTAACGTATGCATCATCCATGGAAATTGTGCACTTGCTACTAATAAGCGTATCCAATAACTGTGAACTTAATAAAGTAGTTTTTTTAACGTATATACTTTTTGAGAGAACTATAGTAATATCACTCACGATTAGTATAAATTTGTTTTCATTACCAGAATATACACACATCAGATCATTACTAAATTCATCCACAAATTGATATTAATTGTATTGGTAACATATCATCAATAATAGTTCCAGAAAGAAAGGCTGCAAAATTCCTAGAATGGAACGTTCAGTTGTCAGAATATCTAAAACTTCTTTTTGCGAAATTTGTATAAATAAGAGGACAAAGTCATTATTTTAAAGATGTTGACGAAATTTGTATAAATAAGAAGTTCATCTGTAGATAACAATGCCGGAAAATATAGAACACACCCCATTGACATCCTGGAATCCCGAGATGAAAGCTCCATCCATTGACGATTCCGCATATATTCACCCACAAGCAATTGTGATCGGAGATGTAACCATTGGAAAACGAGTAATGGTGTCCCCCTTTGTATCCATAAGGGCCGATGAAGGTAGCCCCATCCATATTGACGACGACAGTAATGTTCAGGATGGAGTAATCATGCATGGCATGAAGACCATTGACATTAAAGGAAATCCAATTAAAGCAAATTAGGTGAATGTGGAAGGTAGACCATATTCAGTATATGTAGGAGAAAGAGTTTCAATTGCTCACCAATCACAGATACACGGCCCGGCTGCAGTCTGTGATGATGCATTTCTCGCAATGCAGACACTGGTATTCAATGCAAATGTTGGCAAGGGCTCCGTGCTTGAACCCAAATCTGGTGCCTTTGGCGTGGACATTCCGGAGAACAGGTATGTCCCCGCAGGAATGATGATCACCAAACAAGAAGATGCAGACGCTCTGCCAGAAATATTCGAAGGATATTTCTTTGAAAAGACCAACAGAGATGTAGTTTCCGTGAACATCGAGCTTGCTAAAGGATATAGGGAAAAGAGTGAAAAATAAAAAGGGATCAGCTTACGTAAGGATAACCTGCTGACATCCAGGCAGTAATACCACCTTGCATATTATAGACATCCGTATAACCGGCGTTAACAAGTGTTTTACTTGCTCTGACACTTCTTACCCCGGTACGGCAATAGACCAGAATGGCCTTGTCAGCTGGAACTTCATCCAGGCGGGACTCCAATTGTGAGACTTCGATATTTACTGCACCTTCGAGATGGCCTGAATTGAACTCACTTTCCGTGCGCACATTCAGAAGGAAAACATCTCCCTCATCGGCATATCTTTAGCCTCATGAACGGATACATCCGTATAGCTCACATCTACCCCATTTTTATTTGATACAAATTTATCATATCCAATAAATCCTAAAGCAATGCATGCAATCACCAGTAAGATCACCAGCATAGTGATATTATTTGAAAGAATGCTCATTTTACATCAACCCGGCAAAAGAAATCTCCTTCGAAACCAAACTGCTTGTAAACATAACATTCTCTGCAAAGACATTCCTTTTTTTCCGGAAGCGGGCGATCATTGCCGCGTGCACAGAACATATAACCATCTCCGGGATATGAAGGACAGCGTTTGCAGTTGCAAGCTTTTGAATGGTGAAAAGAGGGGCATACCCCAAAATATTTCCCACCGGACAGTCTTTCCTCAGTATCTGACATTCACAGCCCCCCATATAGAGAAAACATTTAGTTTTCTTTAAGCTTCTTTTTCGCAACCAGTCCCAAATGGTCCTCATGGAACGGTGCAAGGTCGTGTTTCTTAATAACTTTGAATTGGGTATCGAAGTCCTTTTCCAGTTTGTTCACTTCCTCTTTGAAGACCTTGGAAGGATTCGCCACCGTATCGATACTTCTGGCCTTAATGGAAAGAAGCAGATGCCCATCATCCTTAAGGAACTGCTCCGCATTCACCGCAGCTATCTGCGCCTGATTAGGCTGGGCAACATCCTGAAAGATCACATCGACCTGCTCAACGATATGACCATAAAGCTTCGGACGGGAGGCATCTGCAAGTATTGGCACGATATTGGACCTTGTATCACAGAGCTGGATCAGCTCCCGCATGGTACGTGGGGAGAACTCCACCGCATAGACGATACCATTGGGAAGCATATCTGAAACGTGGCTTACGGTGGTGCCGGATGCGGCTCCAAGATACAGGACCCGGGAATCACTTTTTATCGGCACCTTCATCTTCTTGAGGACCATTGCCGCGAGTTTGCTCCTGCGGGCATCCCAGGCACGATATTCCTCACCTTCTTCCTCCAGCAGATTCTCACCATAGACGTTCGAGCCGGGGTTGGCATTCTTTGTAGCCAATATCTTCTTACCACCTTTTCGAACCTCGAATATGCCCTCTGATATCTCATTCACATCCATTTATCTCTCGCCTCCTTTATTTTTACCCTTGTATCCTTTGCCAGCGGGTTTTTGTTTAACGGGAGGCTTGGGATTTGCAGCTTTTATGGAATTCACCTTTTTCTCAAGGTTAACCTTTATCTCAGAATGCAATTCACCGGAATAAACATCCATACGTGCTGCCAGACTTATCTTTGCAGCCAGCGCACGTGCGATCTTACCCCTCTGCCACCAGGGGGAGTTCTTGACCAGAGGATTATTGAATATAATACCGTGCTTTGGAGACGGTGCTCGCCCACGAAGATGTTTGAAAAGAGCCCTATTGGCACCCATGACCTGAACTGTGCTCGAGGGCAATTGAGAAAGCCTTGCGAGGCCACCGGTCATGCTGATAAGCCGGGCACCGATAAGAGAACCCGCGATCAATGTGACGTTCGGTGCCATTTTTTCCATGTTCCTTACTATACTAGCTTCAATGCTGTGCCGACTGTCATAAAGCTCACAAGCATTGGAAGCAAAGCCCATTATAAGCTCCTCATTGGCAGAAGGGAGTTCAGAACCCATGGAAGAGGTTGCCTTTTCGAACATAGGATGTTCGGCAGGAACGTTGTTGCGTGAACCGAACTCGCTAACGAAACGTGCAAGCGGTTCAGAACTTAGACCCAATTCCGGAAAATGCAGACCATACCATTCGGAAAGACGTTCGGAAAGCACGTTGACAACATCATCGATATCATCCAGCGCCTCTACCGCCTGAATTATTTGCATATCCGGAGTATTCGTCCTCGATATCTGTAACTTCGCAGCACGAATTGACACATCCCTTAACAGAGAATTGTATTCCTCATCGTTTTCCACGAACCCGCATTCAATGGCCACTGTACGTATATCGAAACCACTGCCGGGAGAATATGCGACAACGTCCTTCTGGAGCAGAAGTTCCGCAAGCTCATCAACATCTTTGTTGAAAGGTTCACATTCACTAACACCATCGTCACCAATGGTCAGTATACCATACCAAGTAATGATCTTCAAATCAATCCTTCCATATCATTGCACCGGAATTGTTCGCTTTAGTAAGGACAACGGTGCCGCCCCCTGTTTCATCAAGGAAATGTTGCACTTCATCCCTTATTTGTTCAGCCATACGTCTGTTATCAATAAATCCAAATACCGCAGGACCAAAGGAGCTCATCCCTGCCCCGCATGTACCAAGGTCCTGCATAAGTTCCATAAGGTCCCTTACTTCCTGTGATTGCAAAGCAATTTCACGCTTCTTGAAACCAACATTCTGCAAATGATCCACGGCAAACCCGAAATTCTCGATATCGCCTTCGAGTATAGCAGGCAACATCTGCATCAGCACCACATGACAGACTTCCTGTACTTCGCTCAAAGGTATAGGACATTCCTTTTTGAAAATATCGACCTCTTGCGAATCATGTGCACCAACAGAATCAGGAATTGCGAGAATAATATCCCAATCCGGAAGATCATGCCTGAAAACGACAGGAGCAGGTGCTGCTTTGCTGGCAGAGGAAGGAGAGAAAGAACCTTTCTCACTGAACTTATGCCCGACATCCACAAGAAAGCCACCGCTTTCAAAGGAGGCGACTCCAATACCAGAAGTACCACCCCTGCCAACTGCGATAGCAAGCTCCCTCACGGTCAGCCCGAGACCATAGAGTTCGTTCACTGCCGCTGCCGCACTCAACGCAGACTGTGTCCCGGAACCAAGACCCACATGGGCGGGCATATCTTCTTCGATATGTATGAGGACACCCTCGCCCTCAGGAAGAACAGCCTTTGCCGCTTCGACCATACGGCCTGCAAAACTGGAGTTACCCGTCACTTCGACCCCATCCGCCTTTTCAGCAGAGAGCACAATATTGGGATGGTAAAGGGTTATCCCTATACCGCCATCTATTCTGCCGATCTCTGCATTCAGATCTATCAATGATAGATGCAATCTGGATGGAGACCTTATTTTGATCATGGTCGGTTATCTGTGTTCATCTTATTAAATACTAACACTATTGAAAAATGAGGCTGTTAAGCACCGGAAACTGAACCGGATGAGTATCTGTTTTTCGCAAACCACCAGCCGGTCTTCAGCACCTTTACATTGAATATGAACATCAAAAGCGGAGGAATAAAAGAACCTATCCTGAAACGGATTGAACCTGACAGGTGCACATCGAACGCCTCTTCCATGAACACCGGATATAAAGAATAACTGAAACTTCGGGCCCTTCCCCGAACTATGGAAGCCAGTGTATGCAGATAACCGCACATCATTCCCGTATCCGCAGGGTCAGGCAATCCATACGTAAGATCGAATGCGAGGTCCCTTATGTGTAACTGAAAAAGAAGACCCTTCATCAAATGGAGGAACTGCCCCTTTATAGCATACCCTTTCCTTGCCATTTCATACGTATTTTTCAGAGGATGATCTGTGTCCTCCTTTGTAGTGCCTTCCTCTGCCGAAGTTGTGCTATTCGTAACAGGAACCTCTTTTGCATCGGGCTGACCTGAAAAACTGTAAGACAGGAACATCCACTTCAAACTGACATTGCTTCGGACCCCGGAAAGACCACCATTAACATCAAATGCTACAGCTATAGGTGCCAGCAGGATCAGTGCCAGCAAGAAGATAATGATCAGAACTATTACGTAAAGGAAGAACATCAGTTCCAAACTATCACTTGCCGATAAAAGAAAAAGGAAGTTTATTCAGCATCCTCAGATGCATCCTTATTTTTATCGTCCTTTTTCATTTTGCCTTTTACAGACCTTATCTTTTCGTAAACTCCAGGAACTGCATCGAGGAGCTTGCCAAGATCACTCTTTCCGGAAAGGGTCATCAGCCTTACACCTTCATCGGAGATCACGAGAAAAGCAACTGGCTCGATCTTCGCACCGCCTCCACCGCCACCTCCGAAACCGGATTCACCGCCATCTTTGGAGCCTTCCCCCCCGCCGCTTCCAAACCCAAAGGAAACCTTGGTGATAGGAAGGATGGTTTTATCCCCGGCAATGACCGGTTCACCAACAACTGTTTTAGCACTTACCAGACGTTCAAGTTCACTGGTAACCTCTTTCATAACATCTTCAAGACCCATATATAAACCCCCATATTAGTTCTGAGAACGCACATATTCAAATGAAAGATAACTATGAATATCTATGTTGATGAACAGTTAAAAAATTAGCCCCATGAGAAGGAAACAGAGCAGATTTTACTGCTCTTCGTTATCCATAAAGAAGTTCATGAGCGAATACTTCACTTTTTCAGGATCAACGTCCACGAACTCACTTCTCTCTGCCGGCGGGAACACTTCAAATACCGAGAACTTACCAAACCTCTTCTTTGAATCCGTGAGGAACCTGCCATCGAGAAGGATGCGAGCACCATAGTCGGTCGGAGAACGTACCACGCGACCCATTGCCTGTCTGATCTTACGGATCGTTGGGACCTGGATCGCAAACTCCCAGCCTGCACCATAACCGAAGACATGGTCATACGCAGACTCCACTGCATTCATCCTGTCATTGAGTGCAGGATAGCCAACCCCTACAATTATAACTGTGCGCCCACGTCCGTCCCTATAATCAATTCCTTCGCTCAACGTACCCCACAGATATGAGAGCAACACCGCTTTACCGTTGTCCTCTCCTATTGCGAAGAACTCTTCCCGCACATCCTGTGACGATACGCCTACCTCATCAAGGAATACAGGCACATTGACGAGGGGTTCGAGCTTTGAATAATAGCGTTTGGCCTCAAATGCACTCTGGAAAAAGAGAATGACATTACCCTTTGAATGTTCGATAGAATCCAGAATCACCTGTTCCAGAAGTTCAGTTACATGCCGGTCATCGCGGTTCTTGGCAAAGAGCGGAGGAATAGATACTGCGATTGAAAGCCTTTTTTCTTCAGGGAAGGAGGTTCCGTAGGACATCTCACACGTATCCCTCGTGATACCCAGGGTCTTCTTCACCATATCGAAAGGATGAAGCGTTGCTGACATGAGGATCACCGAGAATAGAGAATTGAAAAGCGGTTCGGTCACGTTTTTCGGGATACATGTGAAAAGCTCGATGCGCCCGTATATATCATCGTTCATATCCCTGCGGACGTTCAAAATGGGATAGTAGTTCAGATTGTGGGATAGTTCGATATAAACTGAAATGAAATCCGCAACAGACCTGATATGTGAACGTTTCATGACACTGCTCAGGCCTTTTTTGTATTGGTCCCGATATGTCTCGTCCAGTTTGGCACCAAGCGCACTTGCTTCTGAAAGCAATATCTGTATATCGTCCTTCTCACCAAAATCTCCCTTGGCCTGACGGAGGAACTTACCACGAACAATGTCATTGCGTTCATAAGGATCGCTTATGCGCATATCATACCAGTTCTTTCTGACACGTTCACGTTCACCGAACTTGAACCTTGAATTGTAGGTATCCGAGATTACCTCAAGGAAGATCTTGAAAAGATTATGTATATTATCATCTGCCAGAAGGTCAAGGTTAGCTTCGAGCTCAGCTATTGCTTTTTCAATTGAATGTTCGGTAAGGGATAAAGAGGAATGGGACCTTGCGGCGGCTTCGAGATTATGGGCCTCATCGAAAATGACAATGGTCTCCTGGGGCTCTTTTTCAATCCAACCAAGCACCGTTGAGAAAATATCCGGATTCAGGACATGATGGTAATTGCATATCAGCAGATCTGCGTGCTTTAACTCCCTTTTCACCAGCTCATATCCACACATGCCATCCTTGAGAGCATGGTCATTGACCTCCTCAGGGGAGCGTACTTCTTTGTAAAGCCATCCTCTGAACTTTTCACTATCTGAGCGTAAAACCTCATAAAGGTCATTGCACGCACGGTCGCGAAGTCCCCTTGCTTTCTCTTCCACAGCATCGATCTCTTTTGACAATTCATCCCGAAGTGTCACGAATGCCGGGTCATGGGACTTTTTGTAATTGTCGCGTGCAGAGTTCAGTTCCTGCCTTTTAAGATATATCTCCCTCTCCGTCTCCATCAGCTCAAAGGTGTTCTCCCTTTTAACAGAACATTCCTCATAATCAGCTTCCTGGGGACACATCGCGGTCTTGCCTTTTATGACCGCAACCTTGACGTCCTGCTTCTTTTTTATGTCACGTGCCTCATTAATGAACTGTACCATTTGCTGATGTACATTGGTAGCGATAATGACGGTCTTCCCTAACATTTTACCAACATGAAGTGCCGGAACAAGTGCACTAAGTGTTTTTCCGGTCCCACAGGCTCCTTCGAACAGCACTAACTGTTGCTGCATAAGTGCACTGTGAATGCGGTCCATTGCTTCCTGTTGATTCGGATAGCATGAATTTTGCGTAAAATATTTCATAAATGCAGGCTTGTCGCTCATCGCATCTCCTATGATGTTACCATACTTTAATAGTATTGATTGAAATTATTCAGAAAGTTTTACTTTTACAGTGTCTTCACAAATAACACGATTTGTCAAACTATCGAATATCTTCACCGTGACAGTTTCCCCATCGTTGAAACCGTAATTGTTGGAAGTGTCGGAATAGCCATCTACACTGACATGAACATTAGAAGCATCCGTACCATTAATACTGTCATCCCCATCCAACACCAGAATTTCACCTGCCGACCACAGCCCATCTTCAATACATGGATTGTTTCTTTTGTATGCAAGAAGCGAGCCCTCCGGAGTAAGGTCAAAATATTTTACTGTGACATGACCATAGGCCATGAACCCCACATGTCCGACCTGACCGACCTGACCGACCTGACTGACATAGCTGCTACCCTCCCCACTGAGAACTATAAAAGTAGAATCAAGGTCAAGAGGATCTCCACCCTTGTGCTCAAGGCTCACAAAATTATTTTTGTACGAACTTGCATAGCCCACAACATCATTCACTTCGATCATCGCCACAGGAGTGGAAGAAGACAGGGATAGACCAGAACCATTGCTAAACACTATTACTGCCACTGCGCCTGCAAGGACAACTGTCAAGAGTACCAGCAGAACTGCTCCAAGTACGGGTGTCACTGCATTATTATTTTTTATGATCGCCACCATAGAATCTACCAAACTGCAAACATCTTGAATATATTAAACCATTTCGCCAAAAAATAATCTTGTTTGGATAATTTTTCTGCAGAGTATTTATTTGAATAGATTGTGGGACAGAGACTGTTTTTACACGATCCCAAACAATGATGCATAGTCGAAAACACCCACATAAATTACAGGAAGAAACGCAATTAGTAGTCCAAAGATTATAGACCGAATATTGCTCTTTGCTTTTGCATGATCAATTCAAGTCAATTGCCAGTTGTTCAAAAAATAGAAACCGTTTTTGGATAATCGATACCTTTTTATCTAACGTATTTAATGGGTATATTGCAAATTTTGCACTCATATAATTAAATCCAACTTTAATAGGAGAAATGAATAATGGTAGCAGTAATTAACAGAGACGAATGTGTAGGATGCGGAACATGTGTAGATGATTGCCCATCTGAAGCAATCTCAATGGACGGAGAGAACATCGCTGTCGTGAACGCTGACGAATGTATTGACTGTGGTTTATGTGTGGACAGTTGTCCAACAGATGCTATCTCAATGGAATAAGCCCACTTATTCCATTACTGTTTTTATTTTTCATATTGATTCGTTCCTGATATCAGCATAAAGACTTAGCTATGCTTATCTATCTCCGACAGAGTGCCAATAGATTTAAACCATTGACAACGTTATGACTAAAGATCATCATGTTAATCGTATTATCAGTAGGCGGGTCCATACTCGCAAAAGATCTTGACCCCAAGCATTTTACCGCATATGCTTCAGCATTGAAAGAACTGGCACATAAACATCAGATCGTGGTAGTCACTGGTGGCGGTGTTGCTGCAAGGAACTATATTGATGTTGCCCGAGGAGTCGGAGCCAATGAGGTGGTTTGTGATTTTATTGGAATTGACATCACACGCTTAAATGCACAACTTCTTATCGCCGCACTTGGAAGCACTGCATATCCAGAACCACCGACCACTTATAAGGAAGCAGAATCAGCCCTCGCTTCAGGAAAGATCGTTGTGATGGGAGGAGTGATACCCGGCCAGACCACTGATGCCGTATCAGCTATCCTTGCAGAATACCTGAACGCAGATATGATGGTAATTGCAACATCTGTTGACGGAGTCTATTCAAGTGACCCAAGAGAAGACCCACAAGCAAAAAAATTCGATATAATGACAGCAAAGGAACTTGTCGGTATTGTGATCTCAACAGAGATGAAAGCAGGCTCCAAATCGCCGGTAGACCCTCTTGCCTCAAAGATCATCGAACGCTGCAATATCGATACCATCATTATGGATGGAACCGATCCACAAGACGTTCTTGAAGTCGTACTTCAGGAAGCTGTCAAAACCGAAAAAGTAACAGGTGTTCGTCTGGGAACACGCATCATTGGATGAAGGGAGACATATACTCTTTTTATCTTACCTACTTTTTTATAACATCTGCAAGATCAAAACGTTTAATTCATAAGTCCATCACAGGATGGCAGCAACTGATAACACTGAAGATGGACCTCCTGACTGTTGAAAACCATTATGATGTCTTGAACTTCAACTCGATTTTCAGTAAACACAAAAATAAGTAACATAGATATGCTCTCTGCAATGATATTGCTCATTATGGTCGCGCACTCATTCATGTCAACTCTTCTCATACGCTTTGTTGATGGTGGACACCTTCTGCGTTCAGTGCGGTCTTCACAACTTCAGGAGTAGCAGCCTTGCTGTAAACTTCCTGAGAGGATATTTCAAAAAAGAGGAACCCCTTGGAAATAAGGGTGTTACGATTCTATTTTTCAGAGATTGTTCCGAACGTGATCAGCGATCACTTTACCTACATCGGAAGTACTGGAGCTGCCACCAAGGTCAGGGGTGGTCAGGTTCTCCCTTATGCTGAATTCTACTGCACTCTCTACCAAGACCGCTTCCCTTTCATAGCCCATCCATTCAAGCATCATCTTCATACTAAGGATAGCTGCAATTGGATTTGCGATCCCTTTTCCTGCGATATCCGGAGCACTGCCATGTACCGGTTCAAAAAAAGCATATTTGTCACCGATGTTCGCACTGGGCACAAGACCAAGGCTACCTACAAGGGCTGCCGACATGTCACTGAGTATATCACCAAAAAGATTGGTGGTCACCACCACATCATACATTTCCGGATATGACATCAGACTATATGCCATCGCATCCACAAGCATATCCCCGTACTCCACGCCTTCAGAGGCAGCAACCTCCCGGCAAACACCAAGGAAAAGTGTATCGGATTTCAAAACGTTGGATTTGTGTACGATGGTAAGCTCATTCTTTCTCTCTTTTGCCAGTTTACAAGCACTTCTTGCAATACGCTCGGACCCTTTACGAGACACGACACGCTTTGTATATGCCACATCATCGTGTATCTCTTCGATGGAAGAATACATCCCTTCGGTGTTCTCCCTCACGATCACAAAATCAAAATCATTCTTTCCTGTCACACCGATCAGCCCGGGAAGCGGTTTTATCGGGCGGATATTAGCATACATATCAAGTTCTTTACGAATGGTAAGAAGAACACTTTTGTAATTCGGATCAGGAGGGGTGGTGATCGCACCGAATAGAACACAATCACAGCTTTTCAGTATTTCGAGATCGTTCTCATCAATGGCAACACCACATTTTTCCCATTTACCATATCCAAGTTCAAGCGGAACCTTCTCAATGGGAAGGTCAAGCGCATCAAGAACCTCTACTGCCACAGGAATTACCTCTTTCCCGATACCATCGCCTTCAACTATCGCAACCCTCATTTTTTTAACCATAAGATCATGCCCTTTTCTTTGCAATATCAAGCGCCAGGTCCCTGACAGCCTCTGAAACGAAATACTCCGAAGCACCCCAATGGACCACTGCCCCTTCCACCCCATTGATGGTGACCCTTCCTGATTTTTCCGAACGGCAACATCGGGTGATGAAAGGCTTTGTCGGTTTGAAAATATCGGATTTGAAAGGACAGATGTTCACCATTGAATAGCTGATATCAGGAAAACGCGTCTCGAAAAGTTTTTTTGAGATCTCACAGCCAACAAGCAATGCCCCATCTTCCATGACAGAATCGCAATCAAGGAACTTGCCCTTCAGACCGGAACATGAGCATGGGAACACAGTGTTCTCACCCTCGAACTGTGAAAGATCAATGACATTCTCGGTAAAACGAACTCCAAGGTCCCCGAAAATGCCACTCGTTTCGAGCCGTCTTATAACATGGGAAAGCCACGAAGGGACCGGAGGTATGACATCGACTATCTCGATCCCCACGATCTCAGATAATGACGGAGAGTGGACAAAGGTCACGTGGTTATCAACACCTGTGAAAATTACAGTGGTCACATCGCCTTTGCACAATTCCACTGCTGTATCGATAAGAAGTGTCCTGTCCTTTATGTTCAGTTGCCGTTCATATTTTATGACCTGTCCCTTCGAAGCGATAAGCTCAATGCTCTCAATTTCACGCAGAAGGTCAGTTCCTTTCTTATTCACATGATAAACGGAATATTCGATCTCAGACTCACTTATTTGATCTTCAACGATCATGTAGTCCGAAAGGAAATAGATGATATCCTCATGCACTTCATCAGGAGATATCCCGGTCACACCGACACACTTGTACTCATCAGGAAATATCATGATATCATTCATTGGTCCTTTTTCTGCAGAGCCTTCCTGTGCTCTACAAGGCCACCATCGGTCAATATCTCAAGAAGGAAATCAGGAAGCTTGTTGCCTTTGAACACTTTACCGTTAACGGTAACCAATCCTTCCTGCAGATCGACCTCAACGGTATCACCTTCTTTGCACTCAATATCAGCCTCCATGAGAGGAAGACCTACATTGATAGCATTACGGAAGAAGATACGACCAAAGAACTTCGCGATAACACAGGAAACACCCGCATATTTTAAAGCAAGAGCTGCCTGTTCCCTTGAAGAACCGCAACCAAAATTGCTTCCACCAACGACCACATCGCCTTTGTGGACCTTCTTCGAAAAATCAGGATCTATGCCCTCCATCGCATGGTCAGCGAAAACCTGCATATCAGTTGTCCTGAGATACTTACCAGGGATAATGACATCAGTATCGACATCATCGCCAAATACCCAAGCTTTTCCTTTGATCTTACTTTCCAATGTTGTCACCTGAAGAGTAGGTTTTACACAATGATATTAGTAAGTAGCGGAAAAAAAGAAAAAAAGAATGGAAATGTTATAAGATGTTGATCACATATCTGGAATGGTCTTCAGATAGTCCCTTACCTTAGGCCCGAAGTCCTCATTGCATAATGCAAAGTCAATGACCGCCTGAACATACCCGAACTTGTCCCCGGTATCATATCGCTTCCCTGCAAACTTGTAAGCATAGACCTTCTGCATATCGTTTAGCATGCGTATACCGTCTGTGAGCTGGATCTCCCCACCAACACCTGCTCCGGCATCCCTGATGCAATCGAATATCTCCGGAGTGAACACATACCTGCCTATGGCACCAATGTTCGAGGGTGCGTCTTCAATGGAAGGTTTTTCCACAATGTCTTCGAGAATGCTCAATGTCCCTTCCAGTGGTTTACCCTTAATGATACCATAACTGCTGACCTTCTCCCGTGGAACCTCTTCAACTGCAATGGTGGAGCACCTGTATTTTTTAAAGACCTCGATGAGCTGCCTTATGCAAGGGGTATGGTTGACAATGATATCATCACCAAGAAGAACTGCGAAAGGATCTCCGCTAATGTGTTTCCTGGCGGTCATGATAGCATCCCCTAACCCTCTTGGCTCTTTCTGCCTGATGTAATGAATATCCACCATGGAAGAGATATCCTCCACCATTTTCAGAAGATCATCCTTATGTTGCCCCTTAAGGTGCATCTCTAACTCAGGGGAACCATCAAAATAATCCTCAATGGAACGTTTGCTCCTCCCCGTAACAAAGATTATATCATCAATACCCGATGCAATAGCCTCCTCCACAACATAGTGTATCACCGGTTTGTCAATTATTGGAAGCATTTCTTTTGGCATGGACTTTGTCACCGGCAGGAACCGGGTCCCAAGCCCTGCAACAGGAATTACAGCTTTTTTGATATCCATTTAAACATCCCTTATAACGATTATAACACAAATTCAGATCGGTCCTTCATAAACCTTCGTTGTCAGATAATGATAGTTGGCCCAGCAAACCACTAAAGATGCATTGCTGGAAGATGCACAACGCCTGTACATCAGATCTCTATTACATTTCCGTCCAGTACATCCCTTTCACTTACATCTACTTCTTCCACAAAGCTACCATAGGTGATCTTGTAAGCTCCAATCGGCATGGTATCGAACTGTGTCTCCCCTTCGATTGGTCCTTGTGTGGAATATGGTACCGTAAAGGAGTAAGTTCCATCCGAAACGGCTGACTGGGAATATACGAAGGTCCTGCCAATGTTGGTCATTATGGTCGTGGAGATCACAACATCCTCACCATCAGGTGCTTCACCAACGATCTGTGCACCCTCAACATACTCGAATATCTTGACATATCCGGTATTTTCCAAAGCGAGATCTCCTTCAAAGAGCGCATTGTAAATGTTCTTGTAACCGATCTCGGCAGAGTTGCCAACAGGGGATTCATACACCATACGATATTGTTCAAGGCCCCTCGCATCAAAGATATGTAGCCGTGATTCCATGGAATTGAAATACCTTGGTCCCGGTACTGTCTGTGTGCCCATATCTGTCTGTACCGGAATGTAATAATCATTGGTATCAAGGGTCCATGCAGCCATTGCATAGAATTTACCGGTGGCCATCTCCACGTCAGAGACGATGTATCGTGCACCGGCCTTATCCGGGTCAGGGTGTACTGCCTCAAGAACTGCAGTAGCTTCTTCTTCGGACTGTGCTGTGAAGAAAGTGGATGCACCCGGCCGGTTCTCTTCCTCGATGCTATTCCTGCGTCCTCCGACTCCCTGCTGGAACGGATTGGCATTTGGAATACGGTGTCCGATCACTTCTATCCAGTGACCGTAGTCCCACCAGGACATCACACCGTATGCAGTATCAGGATACTGGTAACTCTCACCTTTTGCAGGCACTTCATAGCTCTCATAATAATCTAGGCCAGGGTCAGGTGTGTTAGAGTTCAGCCACATTGTAGCTTCGATCCAGTATCCATTGGGACCACCTGTGTACTGGGACTGTTGCATTGACATATTGTAACTTGGATACATGAAGACAAGTATGATGACCAGAACTGAGACTACGGGCCAGATCTTGATGTTCTTAATGTCGAATTTATTCTTTGATCTGATATCCTCGAGCAAACCTTTCCAGCCTGCGAGCTCCATAAATTTAATACCGACGTAAGCAGACAGGATCGCAGCGTTTACTGAATAATAGTATGCGAAACGGTTCTGCTGGAGCATGGCCCATATGATCATGAAGGTCCAGACCAACAGGAATGTTCTTTCGGGGGAGGTGTTCTTCTTGAATGCTTCGTACCCTAGGAAGATTATTGCTAAGAGTGATATGTATCCAAGGGTCGTGAAATTGCCCCAGAAAGGAGCGAGGGAAAACTGCCCACCCATGGAGAGAAGAGGGGATGCTTCGGCGATGGTGAGGCCACCGCCTGTACGCATGAAGTAGCTGAAAACACTTGTTACAAGTGAATATGCAGAAGGTGAGACCTGTTTTGAAATTATGATCCCGCCTACAAAAAGAACTGCAGCTAAACCGGGATAATAATATTTGTTGAATTTTTTCCGGCTCATAGCTATCGACATTCCAGTAAGGACAGGGAATGCAACGATACCTGCAAGCAACCCTTTAATGTGTAGTGCTTTTGTACCTCCCAGATGTGGTGTCAATAGAACAATAATAAGCGCGACAGCAAATATGACCATTCCACTGATAGCCAGATAATCGGTAGATCGACCATTCAGATGATCCATTACATGCTGAATCGCTATGTAAACACCTATAATAAAACTGAAGAAGAGAGCTCCTTTCCATGCCAGTGAGTAGGCACCCAGTGCAATACCTGATAGTACAAGATATGGGAGAGCTGGTTTCAAGTTCTCAAATCTTGAGCCTTTTAGATCGTCAAAAAAGATTCCAGAATCATTTGCCTTTCTGATCGCCATTATGAGAAACATTGCTGTAATCGTACTCAACAGGGTTTCAGCAATGTGGTGATCATTGAATCCCAGAATTGATCTAGAGAGAAATTGGCCAGATGATATTGCAATGAGCAGTGATGCTAAAATTCCAGTCTCACGGTTGAATAACCATTTGGCAGCAAAGTATGTTGGAACTACAACCAAAGCTCCCAAAAATGCAGGGTAGTAAGCGGAAACTGTATAGATAAGATCCTGACTTGGATTTCCACCCCCAAGTATCCAGATAATGGTTCCGAGTACAAGGTCAAATAATGGTGCAAATACCTGATCAGTACCATTTGGATATTGGGTATATGCATCGAACCACAGCATATTCGGGAAATTATTCACAATTGATTCGACATTCCTGAGATGGTACCATGGATCATTACCCCCGAATCGAACAAAGCCGTTAGAGAGAAACACACTTGCTTTAGGGATAGTTCTTATGTACAGTGCTATTAGGAAAGCTAGGATTACGCCTGCAAAATATGGAAGAATATTTATAATGTTGTCTTTGCCTTCATTGGTCATGGGTTCCACTCATTATAGTTATTAATATTCGGATCATAATATTGTATTGTGTCATAATATTGTATTGTGTCATAAAATTTAAGCGTTTTGGATTTAATGTGTTTTAAGATTGAAATAACTATGCCAAATTTAATTTTCAATCGTTTTTGTATGACAGTCCTATGATCACTTATAAGTTAACCGATATGAATCATGTAAAAATAATAAAAGATAATTAATTTCTTTTTTGAAAGTATTTTTCATAAATATAACCTGCAGGCTTTACTAATTTATTTGTTACATCTATCAAATACAAGCTAATTTTAGTGAAAATAGACAAATTACGCCATATTTCTCCTTCTTTGTTAAACGTAAACAGATTCCACGAGTTTTTTTGTGAATTTGAAACTGAGTTCGTTATGCCTCGATTCATCCTCTTATAAAGCTCAGGATTATAGTATGACAGCTGATAGAATCCCCTGCCTATACGGAACGACTTTTTGAGAAGTTGTTTATATGACGTTCTCGCTGGATGCTTCATAATTATATCCAGATCATAGCCCAATTTAAGCCCAGAATTGTAAACCCTATTCCCAAATTCATAATCCCCGCTTGAAATCAAATTTGGATTAAACAAGCCTACTTTTTCAAAAACTGATTTATTAACTGCCAAACAACAAGTCGGTGCAAAATGACGATTATTTATGTACTCTTCGATCGGGAAACCAGATAATCGGTTATATAACGAAGATAGAGAGTTGCTTTCCGAATAAATCTCCACTCCACAGGCAATAAAATCTGAATTTTGCTTTTTTAAGGATCGACTGATATTAGTAAGCCAATCATTTTCCACAGACATATCTGCATCTATAAAAGCAATTATTTGCCCTTTGGCAATTTTTACGGCTTTGTTGCGGGCAGCATAGGAACTTTGGATTGAATCCTCAATGACTATTTTTACTAACTCTGGGAATTCTTGGAGAAATGATTCTGCAACATCCAATGTTGTGTCTGTAGACCCGTTGTCAGCTACAATGATCTCGAAACAATCTCGGGGATAGTCCTGGATTACTAATGATTGTAACGTATCTTCAAGTCCTTGAGAATCATTGTATACAGGAGTAATTATGGATATGAATAAATTTCTTGTCATATTTGCACATTTTATTTGTATTTTGTATTGTTTATTAGTGTCATCAATTTATAATTTGTTAAAGAAATTTAGATTTTATTTTTATACAACTTCAGAAAATTTGTAACAACATGTAATCAATTTATTCAAAACAGATATCCTTATATATTGCTCTGAATGTTTAAATAATCGTTGTCTATGTTCACTAAAAATCACAAAATAGATAAGGAAAGTACAGATATAAAAATTGCATTTGTATATTATTCTCTACAATCTTTTGTTAAACAGGATTATGAAATATTATCCAGGCATTTTGTAACTAAAAAAGCTAATTATAGGAATATATGGGACACTTTTAAAATCTTTTTTGTTGTTTTAAGGACTGACGTCTCATTTTCATGGTTTGCAGGCGGACATAGCTTTTTAGCTGTTTTGTTTTGTAAGCTATTTAGAAAAACATCTGTTGTTATTCTAGGAGGAGGGGATGTGGCAGATGTTCCAGAAATTGATTACGGAGGTATGAGAAAACATAAACGCAGCAGATATTTCACAAAATTTGTGTTGGAACATGCAGATTTACTCTTAGCAGTATCAAATTTTACTAAAACGGAAGCAGAAAAATATACTGATTCAAATGTAATGCTTCTATATAATGGGATAGATGTGAATTATTTCAATTGCAGATCTAACAAAGAAGATATTGTTGTAACAATAGGTAATCGATATGTATTGAAAGGAATTGAAACATTTATTGATGCTGCAAAAAAATTACCTCATATAAAGTTTGTAATTATAGGTAAGTTTGATGTTGAAATAACCAATATTCCCCAAAATGTCCTTTTAACAGGTTTTCTTTCTCGTAATGAAGTTGTCGATTGGTTATCAAAAGCAAAAGTGTATTGCCAATTATCATATTATGAATCATTTGGTATGGCACTTAGTGAAGCAATGGCTTGTGAATGTGTTCCTGTTGTTACAAACATGGGTGCACTACCTGAAGTAGTTGGTGATACGGGAATGTATGTTCCTTATGGTAATGCTGAGGAAACAGCTAATGCGATTAAAAAAGCTTTGCGAATGGAAGGAAAACTTGCAAAAGACAAGGTTTACAAATCATTTCCTTTTCAAAGAAGAGCAAATGAATTGGTTAATATTATATATAGTCTGTATGAATTTAGTAAGCTTACGTAATTTGCGAATAACTTATTTAATAAATAATAAACTGTTTTTGAGAATTAATAGGGGAAGATATTTTGTCAGATTTTAAGATGTACCAAAAAAGTTTCAGTGACCAGCTACCCCAAAATATTGGGGCGAACGTCATATTTTTTTTAATAAATATTCTTATTGGTTTATTTTTGGTACCTTATTTTATTGATAATCTTGGAGTGGCTAGTTATGGACTTATACCTCTAGCAACTTCAATAACCAGTTATGTGGGTCTAGTTACACAATCAATTAATAGTTCTATTTCGAGATATTTAACTGTAGATTTACAGAGACAAGATTTTAAAAGAGCAAATATTACATTCAATACATCTCTATTTGGAATTTTTGGAATTATTTTACTATTAATTCCAATCATTTTTATTTTATCGTATTACGCACCTGTTTTTTTTGAAATTCCATCAAACCAAATACATGATGCTTACCTGCTTTTTTTAGGAGTTATGGGTGCATTTTTAATAAAAGCATTAAGTGGTGTTTTTGGGATATCATTGTTTGCTTATAATCGCTTGGATATTCAAAAATATATAAGTGTTGTCAATATACTTATCCAAGTGGGACTAATCATCCTCCTATTTTCTGTATTTTCTGCCAAATTGAGCTATATTGGACTTTCTTACTTTCTAGGTGCACTAGTTGGGTTTGCATTGACGTTATATTTCTCTAAAAAAATAAATCCTCATTTCAGGGTAAATTATATTGATTTTAAATTATCTTTTTTAAAAGAAATAGTTGGAATGGGAAATTGGATAATCATCAATCAGATTGGTGCTCTTTTGTTTCTTCAAATGGATTTGATTGTCGTAAATAAATTATTTGGATCTATTGCAGGTGGAGAATATGCTGCAATACTTATGTGGAGCACATTGTTAAGATCAATAGCTGGGATGTTATCTGGACTACTTACACCGATTATTTTAACTTATTACGCAAATAATCAATTTGGAGATATAATAATTATTTCGAAAAGGGCTATAAAATTTATGGCCATTACAATGGCATTACCGATAGGAATTATATGTGGTTTTGCTCCACAGATATTATCATTGTGGATTGGTCCAGAATTCGTGAAACTTTCACCTTTGATGTGGGTACTTTTGTCTCATCTTATAATCAATTTATCTGTACTTCCCCTTTTCTCTATTAATATATCTTTCAATAAAGTACGTATCCCAGGTTTAGTTACACTATTTATGGGAGTCGGAAATTTTTTGCTAGCTATAACATTATCACATATTCCTGGATGGGGATACTATGGAGTAGCAGTCGCAGGAGCTATTATGTTAACACTTAAAAATACATTATTCATCCCTTGGTATGCAGCAAAAGTATTAGACGTTCCCAAAAATCTGTTTGCTAATTCAATGATTTATGGAATATTTTCAATAATCTTGGTTGTAAGTTTAACTGCTATAATCAATTTTTATTTTAATATTTCAACATTAATTACATTAGTGATTAGTTGCATACTAATTTCTTTGATTTATTCTTCAATGATTTGGTCTATAGGTTTGACTAGATCAGAATGTGATATGATAAAATCCTTTTTACCATTTTCAAAAGAGGAGGGTGAAGTTTGAACACCAATGTCATTGATGCAATTGCTAATAATGATATTTGTATTGGATGTGGAATATGTGCAGGTATATGTCCTCAAGGGGCACTGATAATGAAATTTAATAAATATGGAGAATATGTACCTTATCAAGAAAAAGAATGTCCTGAAAAATGTGGATTTTGCTTAAATGTGTGCCCATTTTATGAAAAAGCTACAAACGAAAATGTATTGGGAGAAGAACTATTCAGTGGCATAGATAATAGTAAATATTTACCAGATGTGGGATATTATCTCGAATCTTATGTAGGCTATTCGTATCGTTTTAGGGAAAGTGGTGCATCGGGAGGAATGACAACTTGGCTTCTTACAACATTACTTGAAAAAAATGTTGTGGATTATGTTATATGTGTTACCCCACATAACAAATCCAATAAGCTATTTGTATTTGAAATCTTTGATAATGCATCATCTGTAAGTTCCTCATCAGGGTCTGCATATTATCCTGTTGAGATGTCAAAAGTGATTAAAAAAATACTGGATGAGCCTGGTCGTTATGCTGTCACCGGGTTACCATGTTTTCTAAAAGGCTTAAAACTTGCTTCTAAAAAGAATAGAATATTGGATGAGAGGATTGCAGTCACTATTGGTCTTGTTTGTGGCCAAATGAAAAGTAAACATTATACAACTTATCTTTCAACATTAGCCCATGCAAATGGTAAACTTCAAAATGCCTATTATAGAGGAAAAAATCCTGACAACCCGGCAAATAATTATTACTTCCACTGTACAAATGAAGAAGGTGCCAAAGGTAAAATTTACTGGGATGAAGGTGTATCAGAAGCTTGGGTTAACCGCTGGTTTACCCAAAATGCCTGCAATTTCTGTGATGATATTTTTGCAGAACTGGCCGACATTACGTTTATGGATGCTTGGTTAAAAGAATATTCATATGATAGCAGGGGTAACAATTTGCTTATTGTTAGGTCTAAATCTTTACAAAACTTGATATTTGATGGTATTAAAAGTGGTCAAATTAATGTGAGTGAAATTTTGATAAACAAGCTGATTGAAAGTCAGAAAGGAGTTATTGATCTCAAAAGAGATCAACTCCAATATAGATTATATCTTTCAGATAAATATGGATTGAAAATTCCTATTAAAAGAGTAAAAGCAGCTAATAATATCGATTTTTTTAAAAGAAAGGAGGTCGAACTGAAAAATAAAATGCAAATTATGAGTAAGAAGTATTTTGTTGATAATTTTGATGGAGAGTACCTTCATCTCAGTGAATTTCGGCGACAAATGAAACTCTACATATATATTTTATATTCTTGGAAATTAGTGCAAAAATATATTGCGATTCCAAAACAAATTAGAAACAAATATAGTTGATATTTTGGATGAATTAATATGGGAAGTACCGAACCTTTTTTTATTCTAGCAGGTAATGGGCCTTATGAGAATAGAGGCTGTGAAGCCATTGTTAGAGGCACAGTAGAGATATTGCGAAATAATTACAATAACCCTAACTTTTTGTGTATTAGCCATTTTCATAACGATAATCAATTTAAAAAACAATGTCATGAAGAAATAGATCATTCGATACTTCACAAAAATACAAATCGACCTCTTAAAAAATATACATTCCAGTGGTCTTATAATAAAATGTACGGAATTGTAAGTCCGACATCATACAAGGGATATATCTATCGGGAAATGACACCATATCTTAATGAAGCTGAAGCAGTATTGTCAATTGGAGGGGACAATTATTCTCTTGACTATGGAATCCCAAAATTATTTACAGGTTTAGATGATTTTGTTTTGAAAAAAGGAAAACCTTTAGTTATATGGGGTGCTTCTGTAGGTCCATTTGATAAAAATCCAAAATATGAAAAATATATGGTAAAGCATCTTCATGATGTAACTGCAGTTTTTGCAAGAGAAGATAATACAGTTGAGTACTTGGCTGAAAAAGGCTTAGTTGACAATGTATATAGGGTTTCCGATCCAGCTTTTCTTATGGAAATAAGAAGGCCTGAACAAAAAGATTTTAATTTAGATATCGAAAAAGATGCTATAGGAATTAATTTAAGTCCATTAATGGCTCGTTATACGACCAGAGGGGATATTGATGAATGGATCAAAATAGCTGCTAATATTATTTCCCAGATTAGTAAAAAAACTTCTTGCAAGATATATTTAATACCTCATGTCACAAGCAATAACGAAAATATATACATTAATGATTATTTATTTTTAAGAAAGGTTTTAGAAACTATAAATTGTCAAGAAGCTTCAATTACTTTAATTCCTCCAATATATAATGCATCTGAAATCAAATGGATAATCAGCAAAATGTCTATATTTGCTGGTGCTAGAACACATTCAACAATTGCAGCTCTTTCATCAAGTGTACCAACATTGAGTTTTGCATATAGTATTAAGGCAAAAGGAATTAATGAAGATGTTTTTGGCCATAGTTTCTATTGCTTAAATCCAAACGATCTAAAACCAGATGTAGTTGCAAATAAAATTAAATATATGCTAGATAATCGTAAAAAAATCAAAAATGAGTTGGATTCAAAAATTCCTTATGTCCAAAAAAATGCATTGATTGCAGGAAAATACCTTAAACAAATCCTAAGCTGAACCGACTTTCTAAAAATGGAGTTCGAGCCCAAGTTTGACAGTTTTTACCCTTTTCTGAAGAGAATGTCTTCTCCTTCGTCCCATTTTTTCATTTTTTGTCAGGAAATCCTATTTGACAGTTTGATAAATTCGCACACATTGTCATGAAATTCCCCATTTATGACCCAAAATCAACGTATTTACCATCTCAAAATTGGCATAAATGTATTTTTTGTTTTTCTCTTCCATGAATCCACGGTAACTGTCAAATTCGACATGGATTTTTTGATGAATTTTGTTGACGTATGTTCTTAGTTTCTTTTGCATTTTACCAAATCAAATAGAACTAAGAACACTTATATTAATTTTGGCATTGGTATTTAAGTAGAGTTTTTATGTTATTAGGACCTATATTTATGCATGAACTGTCCCAGGTGTAAGAGCTCTAATCACAAAAAGAATGGTAGAATAGATGGGCGCCAACGCTATAAATGCCATGATTGTGGGTACAACTATTCAGTGGAGATTAAATCAACTGCTAGCCCTATGTCTGTTAAACGGCAGGCTTTACAACTCTATCTCGAAGGATTAGGTTTTCGTTCAATTGGACGTTTTTTAGGAGTTAGCCACGTTTCGGTCCAAAAATGGATAAAGAAGTTTGGTCGTGAATTAGAGGATCTAAAGAGCGAAAATGAAATATCGATTGTTGAATTAGACGAAA
>NZ_JAGSOI010000022.1 GCF_023684405.1 Methanococcoides seepicolus
TAATCTCCACTGAATAGTTATACCCACAATCATGGCATTTGTAGCGTTGACGTCCATCGATTTTACCGTTCTTTTTATGATTGGAGCTCTTGCACCTGGGACAGTTCATGCATAAATATAGGTCCTAATAACATAAAAACTCTACTTAAATACCAATGCCCAAATTATTAGTACATAACCTTGACAGGTATGCCAGGGTTAGTTTTATTATTCAAATGAGGATTTCTACAGAGCCGTTATTTTAAACAACTTCTTTTATCTGTTGAAGATCAATCCATAATATTTTAATTGAAATTATTATTAATTTCTATTTATAAATTTCAGGTAACTATTCAGCCTACCCTAGTCAATCGGTCGATGTTGATTTTTGTGCAACCCGTATGCGCGCTCACCATCGGACAAGACATGTCAAAATAACAATCAGTCGCCACGATTTGACATATTGTGAATCCGAATGTGTGCATAACATGTACGCCATTAATAACTCCAACAAGGCTCATTGATGTGGTTTTGTATGGGCTGAATAGTCACAATTTCAGAAACTAATACTTATATACTTTTTATGAGTGTTTCGCTATCTACTGGTTGCATGCCTTTTTGTAGCTAGCTTATATTGATCTTGTAATTATTTGAAGTAAAAGTAACGGATAATATGTATCTGTTATTAATAAGAAATTCTTGATGTTTGATGTCAGTGAGATCAATTTCTTTATTCAAACTGTTTTTAATGTTTTCGGAAATATATTTTCATCGCTACTCAGATCAATGTATGTCAGCGGAAATCGATGTATCTTTTTTGTTTCCATACAGATTTTACAGGACTCCTCTATTTGGATCGAAAATGGAAAGCAAGAGTTCAGATTGACTGGATATTTCATTGTCTTTATCTTCAGTATTAACGAATTTATACAAGTACGGTATCTTGTTCGATCTTTTTATTTTGATCTTATTTTTCAATATTTCATTCATTTCCTCATTGATTGGCCAGAAACTCACTGCAGCAACATCATGTTTTTTTGCTAGATTTTTTGCAAAAGGGATAACTGATCGAATTATTCCCTCATCATATTTTGGGATATATATATCTTTTAATTGCATGACTTTGACATCATGCTTGTATGTTATGTCAAATACAAAGTATCCAACGAGTTCGTTGTTCTGTGAGTCTATACATTTAATAACATGCCTTCTGCCAGCAAAAGCCTTTGAGAAAAATAACCATCGTAATGTTTCTACATCTCTGTATAATGTTGTTGAGTTCTCTTTCCGATTATTATACCATAGCTCTGCAAATGATTCATTACAGTCACTACACAACGAGCAAATGAAGTTATTGCACTTTTTCGGTTTTGCTCTTTTATCTTCTATCAATTTAATAAAAGGTGAGATCAATTTTGTAGGGACTAATAGAACTTTCAGTATGGACAACTTTGGTTGGGATCTAACACTTTTTTTAATAAAAAAATCAAGCATTTTTCCATAATCGCGTACATACAAGTATTCAATGCCATCGAAAGGGATTTCAAAGTCTTCAAAACCAAATTTTTTAAAAATTCCATATGATGCTTCATTTGGACTATTATTGAGTAGTAGTTTAACATTTTTTTGCTTGGCGAACGCATGCAGTAACTGGATACCTGTAATTCCACGCATTGAAGGTTTTACATAGAATGGCATGCCTGCTAAAGCTATATCCTCTGATCCGTTGATCTGATATTTCACAGGAATATTTCCAAAGAATCCAACGATCTCACCATTTTTTTCGACAACCCAACCATATGGAATGCCTGGATCCATGCTCGGATTCTCTACCCACCATGTATATATACGATTTTTCCAAACATCAAGTGAGTCTGATTGGAAACCTTCTGCCAGGAACTCAGCAATATTTGCAAAATCTTTTTCTTCCACGTATCTTAACTTGGCCGATGACATGATCTTCATATAAATGTATGTAACATAATGATTTAATAATTTCTATATGTAATCTAAGGCAGAATCTACAATCATTACAAATCGTGGCAATGATCATAGGTGGCCATGGGGGATAATAAATTTTGCCATGGCTATTGAATTCTTGGTTTTCAGGACAAAATTTAATGTTTAACGAAAACCGATTTAGAGTTTGTTCTTATTTATGTTGTTTCCTGTTTTTAGATTCATGATGTACATTATACCACCTGCAACGATGGCAAAAATGATCCATCCTATATGTGTGTGGACCGACATCATAACCTCAGTCCCATATGAGTATGCAGCTATGTAAAGGATTATTACTCGCACAAGGTTTGCGATATAGGCAACTACAACAGCAAATCCTAGCAAATATAATGTCTTACTAAAATTCATTTTCTCTATGCGACTATAACCAGCAACAATTCCTATCAGTAGGAACATTGAATATAATCCGGAGCATGGTCCGCCTATCACTATAGTCATATCTTCAACACCACTGAGCTTCACAGCCTCAGTTGCAACTACTTCAATGGGTATTCCTGCCAGTTTAATGACAGTTACTGTTGGTAATAGAACAAAGTAATGATCAAACAGATGGAAAAACTTGATTTCTAATGCACCAAACAATGTATAGAATATCAAGTACAAAAAAGTAAATATGCCTGCTATGTATGCACCAAACTCTCCCATACGGCGAAGTTGGTGGTTGTTTATTCCAAAAGCTATGAGTGATATCCCTAAAAAGAATACCATAGTATCAAGTGTGCCAAGTTGGCTATTGGTCCTAAAGTTATAGAATATATCTGCAAAAGCAATGAAAGTACCTATGGAAATGTACAATTTTGAACTTTCTATTGTTCTGGTCTCTGTCAAACGTATGCGTGTGACCAGGGCTGCAGCAGCTAAGATCAAGAATATACCAACATACGTAGAGCCTTCGCTGAACTCTATTGTGGCTCCTGTGAACAATGAAAGTATAAGGAGTATGAGAAATACATTCTTATTTTCGTTTATCATTTATATGTTTTACTTGTCAATTAATGTATATTAAAGTACTGTTTATGCTTTGTTTAACTTTAAAGTATCTGTGCATATATAAATACTAGAAACAGCTAATTTAAAATATGAAAGCTTGATCATTCGATTTATATCGTCTGAACGGTTCAATTGTGAAATATAATATTTGTTCATTGGGGGTAAATAATTGTGAGAGATTTCACATTATCAATGTACGGACAATTCCTTGAAGCCATCACTAATACGGAGTACACCGCAACCTCCGTATGCGATTATCTCAAATACGTGCCGGATCGATGTGTAATTCTTCGCCATGACGTGGATCGTGCTGTGAAACGTTCGCTTGATATGGCACAACTTGAGCATGAATATGGCATTAGGTCTACGTATTACTTCAGACACACCGATGAAGTATTTAAGCCAGATTACATGCATGCGATTGCAGATCTGGGGCATGAAATAGGGTTCCATTATGAAGTTCTGGATAAGGCTAAGGGGGATATGAAAAAAGCCATCAATATCTTCGAAAAGGAACTGAATGAATTGAGAGACGTGGAAGAAGTAACTACGGTTTGCATGCATGGAAATCCCTTGTCTCAGTGGTTGAATCGTGATATCTGGAAGAAATACGATTTCAAGGAATTCGGGATCTTAGGTGAACCCTATCTTTCTATAGACTACAATAAGGTAATGTACCTGACTGACACTGGCAGGACCTGGGCAGATCTGAACATCCGCGTTAAGGATGTGCTGAATTCTGGTGGATCTGGAGCAAATTCCGGCTTTGTTGGAAAAATAGCCTCTACGAAAGATTTGATCGAACTTATCAAAAGTGAAGAGGTCCCGCAGTTGTGCATCCTGGCACATCCTAACAGATGGTGTGACGATACTTTTGGATGGACAAAAGAGATCCTCTTGCAGAACATCAAAAATATCGGTAAGGCTGGAATTGTCTGGTACAGGAATAGGAAGTCCTTGTGATCCTGGTGGGGATGTGTGCTGAGATATGATCGAGATCACAGATTCATTCGATAAGGTCCAGTGGGACAATTTCGTAAGCGATCACCCACATGGCAATATCTTCCAAACCACTGAGATGGTCGAGGTCTACAGACAGGCAAAGAACTACGAACCTGTATCTTTGGCTGCGGTAGATACCGTGTCTGGAGATATCTTTGCGGTAGTACAGGCAGCTGTCATATGTGAAATTCGTGGAATTGGAAGTTCGTTTTCAGCACGTTCTGTAATACATGGAGGTCCTCTTGCTTTTGAAAGTAGAGAGGGTACTGAGGCAGTTTCTGTTTTGATGGGTCAATATAATGCTTTGATGAAAAAGAAGGCAATATATACCCAGATCCGCAACATATGGGATATACAGGAATCTAAACAGATGCTGGAATCTCTGGGTTATACATATAGTGACCATCTGAACTATCTGATCGACCTTGACAGGACTGCTGATACTGTGTGGCAAAGTATTCATAAATCACGCCGAAAAGGTATCAACAGAGCAGAAAAAGCTGGTATAGAGATTAAGAAGATCGAGAATGATGCTGAATTGGTAGATTCCTATAATTTGATTGAACAAACTTATAGGAATGTTCGAATGCCTATTGCAGATATTTCTTTATTTCGGGCTGTATATAATTTATTTGCGCCAACAGGCATGGCTGATTTCTATATGGCGATTCAGGACGGGATGCCTGTAGGTACCCGGGTAGTGCTCAAATATAATGATCTGGTGTATGACTGGTATGCAGGATCAAAAAAAGAGGTGGAGTATGTGGACGAAGCGCTTGTCTGGTGTGTTCTCAAAGAAAATGCTGGTACATATAAGACATTTGACTTTGGTGGTGCAGGTCATCCGAGCAAACCATATGGTGTAAGGGAATTCAAAAGACGTTTTGGCGGAAAGGAAGTGAATTTCGGTAGGTATGAGAAAACACATGACAAGTTCAAGAATAGAATTGCTGAAGTTGGGTATGGTATATACAAGAAATTGAAATGTGGGCAATTCTAACATCGATATGTACTTATAAAATTGACCTAAAACCAATATTAAAAATGAATTCGATTAAACCCAACCCCAGATTAATTCCCAGATTTAACATTGACTATTATACTGGGGATTTCCTATCATCAATGTTACATCTAGATAAGAGATCAGATGTTGGCGAGATAGCAAATCTATTTGCAGATGTATCCATCAATTACACAAATAGCGGTCGCACTTCCCTTTATATCATTTTAAAAGCTCTGAATTTGCCTGAGAACTCAAACATTGGTGTTTCTTTATATACGTGCCCAAGTGACTTCGATGCGATAATACATGCTGGGCATAATCCAGTATTTATTGACATTGAGCCTGATAATTATACTCTTGATCCACAAGATCTGAATAAAAAAATAGATGATCTTGCTGCTGTTGTTGTAGTCCATGCCTTAGGTCGTCCTGCTGACCTTGAGGGGATATTGAAGGTTGCAGGGGACAAGCCGGTGATCGAGGACTGTGCTCATGCATTGTTGAGCAGGTACAAAGGGAGGCTTGTTGGAACAATTGCAACTGCTGGATTTTTTAGTTTCAGAACTGGGAAATATATTTCCGCAGGTGAAGGTGGAATGATCACTACTAAGGATCTTCAACTTGCATCAAATATAGGGGATGAGATTGAAAAGCTACCCCTTCTTCCAATTACTGACGAGATCAAGCATGCAACAATAACGTATGCACGCTCACTACTGTATCACAGACCTTGGTTTGGATTGTTTTCTTTGCCACTTGGTAGTAGGATCGAAGAAAAGATTGATATTATGAACAAACGCTCATTTAGTAAAACAAAGATCAGGAACACGGATCTTCATGTTATTACAAAAAAAATAAAGGATTTTCAGGGAAAAGTGGATAAAACTAGGAATAATTCCCTTTATTTAATAGAGCAACTAAAAGATCTTGATCTAATACTTCCAGTTGAGCGTTCGGAAACCTACTGTAATTATTTCCTTTTTCCAATACAGCTTAAAAACATTTCTGTGAGGGACAACTTGAGCGAAGCGCTCAGAAAAGCAGGATTTGATACGATCATGCTGTTTAGTGCGACACCAGAAATAGCAAAATTGAGTTATGGATATGAGGGGGATTGCCCTGCTACTGAAAATGTAGCAAAGAGGCTACTTGTTATGCCTAACCATTATACCTTGGGGAAAAAAGAACTTGATAATATATGTAAGATCATAAAAATTTGTATTCGATGAGATTTGTTTTCAATAATATGAAAAACGATTGCTCCGAGATTTCCTATTAAATAGTTTAGGATCATATTGTTAAGAGCATGTAATTGCCATGTTGGGGATAACGTATATATTAGAGGGAATAAACAATTATATACAATCTGCTTGATTGAGTTCATCTTGTTGTATGGTAGGGGTTACGTATAACCAGGTGTTATCTTTGTAGCTACCTCAGGCCCATTTTTGTCAAAAATTGGACCATCTATAAAAGCTATAAAGAGCAAGATCATATATTAGGTAACCTTAAAATAGGGGGCAATTATGCTGCCAAATCTATCAATTAGAACTGGGTATGTAGTTGGTGCGGTGCTGGTTGGTGCGGGGTTAGCTGCTGCAAAAGATATTGATCATTATATTATTGTAACAGGTGTTCCTGCAAAGAAGGTGGAAGCGAATTGAATGTATTATTGGATATTGGTCATCCTAAAGATGTAAATGTGTTCAGTAATGTGATTCGATTACTTCAGGAGAGGGGACATAAAATTAAAATCTTTGCACGGGCTAAAGAAAGCACCAGGAAAATGCTGGAAGAGAATGGTTTTGAATATAAACTCTGCAAACATTATAAGACAATGCCGGGCAAAGCTTTTGGTGTTCTTGCTAATGATCTACTTTTGTACAAAATGGCAAGACAGTTCAAACCTGATATTTTTGTAAGCCCGGGTTCTCCTTATTCAGCACATGTTAGCAGATTGATGGGGAAGCCGCATCTGGCATTTTCAGATACTGAAATAGCAGGGCTGGTCACAAAACTTGCCTTTCCATTTACAGATAGGATCTACACGTCGACGTCGTTCTATCTGGACCTTGGACCAAAACAGACACGTTTCAGAGGCTATTATGAGTTAGCATACCTTCACCCCAAATATTTTAAACCTGATGAGAATGTGTTGACTAAATATGGTTTAAAAGCAGGATATATATTGGTTCGTCTATCTGCTCTCTCCTCACATCATGATCTACATGCAAAAGGTTTTAATTTCAAGGCGGAAAAAGAATTAAAAGAATATATCTCTGTGCTTGAAAAGTATGGAAAAGTGATTATCTCCTCTGAGCTCTCAGATTGGCAAACAATTAAGGATTATCAGCTTGAAATTGACCCCAAAGACCTGCATAATATAATCTATCATGCTTCACTGTGCATTAGTGAAGGTGCAACTATGGCTTCGGAAGCCGCTGTACTTGGAGTACCTTCGATTTATGTTTCCAATAATCAAAGGGGTTATCTTAACGAGCTTGAGCAAAAATATGGACTTGTTTATACGATTCCTGATAAGGGTCTGGCACTGAAAGAAGCGATTGAGATACTGGGGAATGGATCAAAAAAAGATGGATGGAGATCAAAAAAAGATGAAATGTTAAGCGACACTATAGACGTTGTCGATTTTATTGTTGATACCATTGAGTTTCATGACCAAAAGGGAGTTCAATGACAGAATTTAGCATAATAAAACCAGAAAAGGACATGCTAAATAAGTTTGTCTCTAAAAACAAGTATGCTACTATTTTCCAAACAGGTCACATGCTTGATATCTATCATGGTGTGCCTGATTGTGAACCACTGGCTTTGGCGGTAGTTGATGATAACGATGAAATTCTGGCATCGTTGGTAAGCATCAAATTTACAGAAATAAGTGAAATTGGTTACCTTTCTTCCCACATAACGATTCGCGATGCTCCCCTCTGGGTAAATAGCGAATGTGGTAAAAGTGCAGCCCTTGCACTCATTAACAAGCATGATAAAATTACTAAAAGAGGATCCCTTTATAATCGAATATATTCAAACTCTAATGCTGCCATGTCAGATTTATTATGCTCATGTGATTATAATTACGAGGATAATTTAAATTTCTTAATTGACTTGAACCGAACTGAGGAGGAGTTATGGAGTTCATTGGGAAAAAAGAAACGTAATGGTATTAGACAAGCTCAAAAAAATAATTTGGTGATCAAGGAAGTAGAAAATTACGATGAGTTAAAAAGTTTTTATAACCTTTTGTCAGAAACTTCAGAAACTGCCAAGATACCAGTTAAAGATTTTAAGTTATTCTATAACGTCTATAACATACTAGTACCAAAAGGATTGTCTAAGATCTATCTGGCAATTTACGATGGTTTACCAATCGCTGGAATACTTACGCTTAATTATAATAATACCATTTATGATTGGTATGCGTGTTCATCACGTAAATACTTGCATCTGCATCCTAATGAATATTTAGTCTGGAATATACTATCATGGGGTGCTAAGAACGGTTACTCTACTTTTGATTTTGGAGGAGCTGGCAGTCCGAAAGTAAAGTATACTGTCCGAAATTTCAAAAAACAATTTGGAGGGACATTAGTAAACTATGGTACATATACAAAAATAAATAAACCCCTTACTTTCAAGGTGTGCAAAAAGTGTTATGAATTATATTGTAAAATATTATAATGTTCTTCTTTAATATCGTATGTGCTAGTTATTTTTTTGTAGAAGGACTTACCAACGTTTGCGAATATCTTGAAAAGCTTACCTATCATAATTTGGACATTGGGTGAACTATTGTCATTCCGGGTCCCAATTCAGTAATTTAGAACCACGATCATTAATTAGAGAATAGGTGAAATATTGAGCACAGTTGATAAGGTAGCCAAAAATACAGGGGTCCTGCTGGTGGGGAATCTGCTTTTCAGGTTGATCTCTTTAGTTGTTGTAATATATCTCGCAAAATACTTGGGGGTCGATGAGTTTGGGAAATACAATTTTGTGTTTGCCTACATTGCATTTTTTGGCATAGTTATTGATTTTGGCCTCAGTGAAATACTTGTGCGAGAGATGTCAAGAGATACTGAAAGCATGGCAAAGATGCTTGGAAATGCATATATTATTAAAATAATACTCTCTGTATTTTCTATTCTTCTGTCAATATCACTCATATCATTGATGGATTATCCGGTAGACACGACCACATACGTGTATCTGATATCATTCACATTGCTGTTCATCTCATTTAGCGATAACTGCCGTTCGGTGTATCAAACCACACTGAAAATGGAATACGACATAATAGCAAAACTTATATCTAAAATAGTTTCTGCTTCTCTTATCTTCTTCATAATTGCTATGCATGGCACCTTATATCAGTTAATGCTTGTATTCCTATTTTCAGAGGTATTGAAAGCCTTGTTAAATTATTTTTTTGTGAAAAGATTTGTTAGGGTCAAGTTCGAGATCGATCTCACATTGTGGAAACATTTGTTCAAAGAAGCTCTTCCAATAGCATTCTCCAGTGTGTTCCTCATAATATACCATCGGATAGATGTACTGATGCTTTCCATTATGATTGGTGATAATGCCGTAGGCCTGTATTCGGCTGCATATAAATTATGCGAACCATTAGGTTTGGTCCCATATGCAATTGTCATCTCATTATTTCCTGTTATGTCAAGAGCATTTACAAGTTCAAAGGACACTTTGATAAAATACTATGAGATGGGTTTCAAGTTCCTTGTAATACTTATGCTGCCAATTACAGTGGGAACTGCTCTTATCGCTGATCGGATCATACTCCTTATTTATGATCAATCCTTTGCGGGTTCAATAGTTGCACTCGAAATACTAATATGGTCGGTTTTCCTCGTATCTGTGAATTTATCTTTAACGAGTCTGTTAACATCAATTAATAAGCAAGGATTGAACACTTTGAGTATGGGTGTCTGTGTTGTGGCAAATATCTTACTCAATTACTTGGTAATCCCTAAGTATAGCTATTATGGAGCAAGTATCACAACGGTCGTAACAGAATTGATATTATTATTTATGAGTCTTTATTTTGTTTCCACAAATTTAGTCACTCCAGGGATATTCAGGATATTCGTTAAGCCCATGCTGGCGTGCTTGCTAATGGCTATGCCTGTTTATTATCTGAATAATTTTGTAAGTATCAACCTGTTTTTAATAGTGATCTCAGGAGCACTTACTTATGGGGTGGCTTTAGTAGTGCTACGAATATTTTCAAGTGAGGAAACCAAAACTATAAGAAGGGTTTTGAAGATATAATTATAATCGGAACAAGTCTTATTGCAACAATGGGGATTATTGCATTAATGACTGTCTGGACACTCGAGGAAACAATGATCCTGCGATCATCAATGAAATTTTGTTGGTGAAGAAGGGTGGAGTGTATGTCTATGATCTATGGCTGAAACCTGTGTTGCTAAGGGAATTCGAATGTATATGGCTTTTAGTTTATAAGGATAAATGACATATGAGTATGAGAACATATATTTTGGTGACGCCTTGTAAAGACGAAGAATACAGTTTGCCAAAACTTGCAGAGTCGGTGATCAACCAGAAGATGAAACCAGAGTTATGGGTAATAGTCGATGATGGTAGCACGGATAAAACTCCTCAAATATTACAAGAACTTACCATGTCTCATGACTGGATAAGATCCGTACGACTGGATGAAACTCCAAGAGATCTGGGGATCCACGTTGCACATGTTTATCGCGTGGGTTTCGACCATGCACTGGAATATTGTGATAACAACAATATCTCATATGATCATGTCGGGGTCGCGGATTCAGATGTTGTACTTGACGATAATTATTTTGAATATCTAATGAATGAGCTTGAAATGAATCCTAAACTTGGTATCTGTAGTGGTCGTATCGGCTCTACTGTTAATGGCAAAATACTGTGGGATAGGGATCGTGAAGATCTGCCAACAGGTGGTGCCAGGTTATGGAATAAAAAATGCTTTGAAGAGACGGGTGGATATCTTTTAACCTGTAGCCCTGACAGCATTGCGATTGTAAAAGCTAAACTTAGGGGATGGGAAACAAAAAAGTTCGATGACGTAAAAATGATATCTTTAAGACCATTCGCAGGTGCTGAAGGTCAATGGATCGGATACAAAAAAATGGGTTCCAACAATTATCATATCGGATTTACACCGTTGCATATTTTACTAAAAGGGGTAAAACTTTTATGGAGCAAAGATGATTTTCATAAAAATGGCGTGGGCATACCTTATATGCTAGGCTACTTCACAGAGTATCTTAAAAGGGCACCCAGAATTGATGACAAAGAAGTGATCGATTATTATCGGAATACCAGACTGAAGGAGATATTATGTTTAAAGATAATCCACCGAAAAACAAGGTGACAATTTTTGCACTCCTTATAGTGCTGAATATAGTGATAAGGATCCCTTCTATATCCCATGAAAAAGGGAGCGATTCTTTTTTTGTTCATTCCCTTGCCAACTCGATCACGATGTATGGGCAGGCCAACTGGTGGGAAAGTTGGCTTTCCATCTTTGGTTTATACCCATTGTCATATGCAAGTGGGATTCCGTATTTCTTGTCTGGCATTTCCCAACTTGCAAATATTGATATGGAAATCACGATTTTAGTTTTCTCTTTAGTATTGGGTATTTTTAGCTTATTTACCTCTTATTTACTTGGAAATATGATCTATCCAGATTCGATCTTTAAATATGTATTTGCTTTTCTTTTTTCAGTGTCCCAGGGGGTATTGATCTTTACTACATGGGAGGTCAGTACAAGAGGTCCTTTTATTGCACTATTTCCTTTGTTCTTATATTTGCTATTGAAATTTTCGCAAGGTTCAAGGCTAAAAATAGGTACGCTGTTACTGATGTTATTAATTTTACTATTTAGCATTCATAAGTTCTCTTATTTTGCAGCATTATCTCTTGGATTGATGGTATTTTTGTTATTGACCCGAAATAGAATAAGAATACCTTCCAATATTCAGACAATAGGTTACACTGCATTGTTTTTCTTCTTCATGCTACTTCCATTTTTCAAAAGAAGCCTAGTACCTTTTGCAGGTTCCAGGTATGATTGGATACTGGAAATATTCATAGTTCAAGTAAGGCATGTGGGACCATTGACCCTATTAGTTTTTGGTGGCTTGGTTTACATGCTGTTGAAACAGCCTAAGAGAAAAGAAGAGGCGTTCATTCTATTGTTATGCGCATTTCTTTTACCAATTATATATTCTGATATCTATGGGCATTTTGTTTATCTGATCTTCTCAATATTTTTGGTTAGCATTGCTCTAACTAATATTCTTAATGTGCCATCCAAACATTTTAAAACATTCGCAATATTATTACTTATTTGTTCGGTATCATTTTCGGGCTTTTATAATCACTGGCGTACTGGAGAATCGGCGGAAGAATGGGTGATGGATGACAAAACATATGTTTCTGCAAAATGGGCCAATCAATATATTGATGATACAGCTGGAGCTTTCGGGAACGGTGATAGAACGATGCGTCGGTTTATGGCCATATCAGATGGAAGTCCAAGGGTACTTTTAGATTCGATATCAGCTCTCACGTATGGATTTGTGAATTTTTCTGAAATTGATGTACAAAAGAGGTCTCCATTATCCACTTCATATTATTTTGACAATCCTTATTTTGCGGGAGATTTTCATTCAACAGATGGAAATGTCAACTGGATCTTGATACAGGAAAATATAGATTACAGATCCTCCAGAGAGATATACAGCAAATATGATATTTCTTACCTTATAATGGACACTAAATATCCTGAACCTGTATTTGAATCAGTATATGAGAAAAAAATAAGTGTCTATGATAATAGTAGGATCAAAATATGGATAATCGACTAATTATCCTATAAATCTCTTTTTAGTTTTCTATTTTTGAATATATTCAAGTGCAGCATATACAGGAAACATCAGCAAAGCGGAAATTATGATCAGCTCGATCAACTATTAATTCAACTTCCTTTGGTTGAACCTGGAAATCATGTGTATCTAATATGTCGAAATCAGGAATTTATATGCATAATCCTATAAAAATAGTATTCGATAGAAAGGGATTGAAAGATATGTGATGCATATCCTTGTACATTACAGTTTTAACTTTGCTATCCCTTCACGCACAGACTTAGCCGATCTTGAAAATGCCTGTTGCTGGTTTTCTGTCAATTCAAGTTCGATGACCTCTTCCACGCCGTTCTTACCTAATATCACAGGTACCCCTAGATATAGATCGCTCTCGTTGTATTCTCCTTGCAAATAAGCGGCTGCAGGAATAACTCGCTTTTGATCTTTCATTACGGCTTCTACCATTGTGGCAATGGATGCTGCCGGGGTATAGAAAGAACTGCCTGTCTTAAGATATTCAACAATTTCAGTTCCAGCGTTGATGGTGCGCTGTATCAGCCTGGAAATCGTTTATTCTGGAAGCATTTTTGATATCGGAACTCCTGATACTGTGGTATATTGTGGCAATGCTACGAGGGAATCACCATGTCCTCCAAGTACAAGTGCAGAAACATCCTGTACTGAAATTCCAAGTTCCATTGCAATGAATGCTGCAAAACGACTTGAATCAAGTACTCCACTCATTCCAAATACTCAGTCAGGTTCCAGTCCTGTATATTTCTGTGTGGCATAGGTCATTACGTCAAGTGAATTGGAGGCCGTTATAACTATGGCTTCAGGTGCATATTCCGAGATATTTTCAGATACATCTCTTATGATATTTGCATTTATCTTCATCAGGTCGTCATGTATCATTCCCTTTTTCCGGGCAATTCCTGCGGTAATGATAACAACATCAGAATCCGCAATGTCAGCGTAATTGGTCGTGCCCAGTATGTCCACATTGTATCCCAGAACAGGGGCGGCCTGTAGAATATCAAGTGCTTTCCCTTCGGGCAGACCCTTGACAACATCGGTCATAACAATGTTCCCGAGCTCAAGTTCGGCAAGACGCTGAACAGTGGTAGAGCCAACGTTACCTGATCCTATGACTGCTATTTTCTTCATTTGTAACTACCTCCGAATGATCGGACGTATTCGATGATCAATCCATTACAATCTAAGTTTGATTTTCAATACTAGTATATGTGCGCTTAGTCTGTTTGAGTCGAGCAAAATGCAAATCAAATTAAGAACAATGGCATAGTTCCAAATTTGACATTATTGAATTCGCAGGTCCAATACCTACCTCTTGAAATTATCGTGGAAAAAGGCAATATGAAACCTTGGGGGTGTGGTCGGACTGGGGTATTTGTGGTGCTATTATGATCGGGTTTATTGTATAGCTATTCATATGGCTGGTATGATATGAATTTGAGAGTTTAAAATATGTCAAAAAATTCATCGAGATTTTCTAATCGAAAACCTCTATCAAAAAATATATTTCGAATTTGACATTTATCGTGGAAACCGCCAGGGGAAAATCAAAACAGTAAATTTAAGCCAACTTTAGTTATATATGAGTTGATTTTTGGTCATAAATAAACAATTTAATAACAAAGAATGTATATTTATTACTGCGGTCAAGCTTCTTCTCTTAATAGATATTTCGGGTGAATGATGTTGTTTTTATGAATATGGAATATAACTCTTAATATATCTAAACATTTAAAAATAATTTTTTAATAGAAACCTTTTTATTAAATAAATGGGGTACGCTATTCATCGATTCAATTTGAGATAATAGTCGAAAATTATATTTCAAAAGCTATTAATTTATGGATGATACAAAAACCATTATATTGTTTACCAACATTTTTTTATGAGTTGTAAGTAGATGAAAATCGCCTGATTATGGATACTTTTGTCTTTTTGGGGGTTATTATGAAAAGATATAACAAACCTGTATTTTGTTCAGAAATATTATGTTTTCGATCAATACAAAATATCAATACAGTAAAATCTCTTTCAATAAATGTATTTTGTATTATTCTTATATTGTTGGCTTTATCCACTACGGCAAGTGCGAATGACTACTATGTTGCCACGTGGGGTGACGATGCTCACACAGGTCTAACGCACGAACAATCTGTAAGGTCCCTGGATCATGCTCTATCCTTAATGGGTACAGGTGATACTTTATACATGTCTGACGGAACCTGGTATGGAGAAGTATTGGATTTTGTGGGGCATGATCTGGGGGGCACGTCTGGCAATCCTGTAACAGTAAAAGCATATGATGGAAACCCAACCCTAAGCAACGGTCCCTCGCAAGCAAATATGATCGATACATCTTATCAAGACTGGATTACGATAAATGGGATAACTGTTACCAACGGTTATCAAGGGTATCATGCTGCATGGAATAGTCACCTTGTTATCCAAAATAGTACTTTTTCGAACATGCGTATGGATGGAATTAATTTCTGGAGGCAGGTAAGTGATACCTTAGTAGAGAATACTGTTGTTACCAATTGTGGTGAACATGGCATTCACTATTATAACCAGTTGGATGAAGAGATAATGTATAACCATGTTATCAGGAACAATGATATCTCTAACTCTGGCCATAATCTGATCGATCTTCATACAAGGATAAGTAATGTAATAGTTGAGAACAATGAACTCTATTTCACATATGATTATTCAGGTCTGGAACAGGTTGGACTCTATTTACATAATGGTGATACTGACAACATAACAATACGCAACAACTACTTCCATGATCAGCCAAGACCTCTGGAAATTTTTAACTCAGAAGATGTCGTTATAGAATATAACAAATTCGAGGATATAAGTGGTAGGGCATTAATGTTGTCCTCATTTAGCGACGAATCTTATGAAAAGAATGCTCGTGTTTTCAATATATATTTTAGAAACAATGTTATAGACAATGCTGACTATGGTGTCATGTTCTGGGGTGAGGATTCGATATACCAGAATATCTACTTTATCAATAATACTTTATTGAATATAGGATATTCTGATTTCTATATCCATAGTGGTACTTTTAAAAATCCAATAATACTTGAAGATAATTTGCCACGTGAGCAAAGTAAAACATTCACGTTCCGCGTTTATCCGAGTGAGGCTATCTCTTTAATTGATTCTTCCAATGCCATTATGGTCAGTGATGATGAATCTATTACCGTATGTGACGTTGATGCTTCATCGATCAAGGTTGAATCTATTGATGCCTATTTGACCATAAACACGTATCCGATATATGCCCATCCGACTACGGGGCATGTGAATGTAGAAGTGTACAAATATGATACATCTCTTCCACAAGGCGAGATCCTCGTGGATTTCACTGCTAAATCAACCGATGGGGGGAGTGTGGTGTTTACTGTTGATGACCTGCAACCAAATCACTGTTATGACATCAAAATGGATGGTGTTGATCTTACTTCAAAACAGGCAGATCCTTCGGGTCAGATCCAGTTCACAAGTTCAGAGTGGTCAAGGGAACATTCTTTCTCTGTACAAGAAACTACCTATTCCTCATATTTTTCAACGACCGCCGATGCTGGCTCAGACAGTTATATCGTTCTTGGCTAGACAGCATCTTTTGATGGTTCGAGTTCCTATGATGACGGCGGCATCATATCTGATATATGGAATTTTGACTCTGACAGTGGACTTCAGCAAGATACCACTGGTATGGTGTTGCAGCATAGCTATGAAGAAGCAGGAACCTGCACAATGGTTCCTACTAATATAAATACTAATCACGAGACTAACTCTTATGCGATCATTGGGGAAGAAAGTTATGTCGGCCATGTTCCGTTCATATTCTGTCTGGTTTGTGGTCAAATTTCTCCAAACAATGGTCATACTAATTATAACTATGTCCACAATTCTGTTTTATTATTTACAAATGAATAATTTATTAAGGGAATTACATGATGGATCTCAAAAACGAAATTTATTCCGAGAAAACAAAACATAGCTTTTTACAAGGCACGAAGAATTCTAGATATTTTTTACGAAATATCCTTTATGCAGTTTGTATCCTATTAGCTTTGTCCGGTACAGCAAGTGCAACTGACTACTATGTTGCTACTTGGGGTGATGACGCACACACAGGTCTAACCCACGAACAATCTGTAAGATCCCTGGATCATGCTCTATCCTTAATGGGTGCAGGTGATACCTTATACATGTCTGACGGAACCTGGTCAGGAGAAATATTGGATTTTTGGGCACACGGTCTGCAGGGTACACCTGGCAATCCTGTTACGGTGAAAGCATACGACGGAAACCCAACTATGAGCAACGGTCCCTCAGGAGTAGCTATGATCAAGACATCTTATCAAGACTGGATTACGATAGATGGAATAACTGTTACCAACGGTTATACAGGTTATCTTGCTGAACATAATAGCCACCTTGTTATCAGAAATTCTAAGTTTTCGAACATGGATCTTGAGGGAATTGATTTCCGGACACATACAAGTGATACCTTAGTAGAAAATAATGTTATTACCAATTGTGTTGAACATGGGATTCATTATTTTAATCAGATGGGTACAGAGATAATGTATAATCATGTTATCAGGAACAATGATATCTCTAACTCTGGCCATAATCTGCTCGACATTCATACAAGAATAAATGATGTAATAGTTGAAGACAATGAACTCTATTTCACATCTGATTATTCAGGTCCGAAACAGGTTGGGTTATATCTTCATAATGGTGATACTGACAACATAATAATACGCAACAACTATTTCCATGATCAGCCAAGACCTCTGGAAATTTTTAATTCAGAAGATGTCGTTATAGAATATAACAAATTCGAGGATATAAATGGCAGAGCATTAATGTTGTCCTCATTTAACGACGCAAATTATGACAAGAATGCTCGTGTTTACAATATATATTTTAGAAATAACGTCATAGAAAATGTTGACTATGGTGTCCTGTTCTGGGGCGAGGAGTCAATATATCAGAATATCTACATTACCAATAATACTTTATCGAATGTCAGAAATTATGATTTCTGGATATATAGTGGTACTTTTAAAAATCCAATAATAATTGGAGACAATTTGCCACGTGAGCAAAGCAAAACATTCCTGTTCCGCGTTTACCCAATTGGTGCTATTTCTGTAGTAGATTCGTCCAATGCCATTATGGTCAGTGATGACGAATCTATTACCGTATCTAACGTTGATGCTTCATCGATCAAGGTTGAATCTAGTGATAGGTATTTGACCGTAAACACGTATCCGATGTATGCCCATCCGACTACGGGACCTGTAAATGTAGAAGTGAACAAATATGATACATCTCTTCCACAGGGCGAGACTCTCGTAGATTTCACTGCCGAATCAACCGATGGAGAGAATGTGGTGTTCACTGTTGGTGACCTGCAACCAAACCGCTATTATAACATCAAAATGGACGGTGTTGACTTTACTTCAAAACAGGCGGATTCTTCGGGTCAGATCAAGTTTACAAGTTCAGAGTGGTCTGTACATTCTTTCTCTGTAGAAGAGGCTTCGTCAGCGCCATCGAATCTCTCACCAACTGCCAATGCTGGTTCTGGTATGACAGTTGTTATTGGTGAAACCATATCTTTTGATGGTTCGGGTTCAACAGACGACAAGGGCATTGTTTCCCATGCATGGGATTTCGATGCTTCTAACGGAATCCAGAAAGATGCGACAGGTACTGTTGTGCAGCATTCCTATGATGCCGCAGGTACATATACAGTAACCCTTACTGTAGAAGATACTGATGGCAAAACAGACTCTGATACTGTCACTGTAACAGTAACAACAACAGTAAGTGAGGTTAACCATGCACCCGTCATCATCGCATTCAAACCAGTAAGCGGTGCAGTCTTTGATGAAGGAGATTCCATCTCCCTCGATGTAACAGCATCCGATGCAGATGGGGATGCATTGAGTTACACCATCCTGATCGATGGCGTCATCCGCAGCACCTCTTCTAACTATGTCTGGAACACTGACAACACAAGTGCAGGTACTCATAGGATCGAAGCAATTGTAAGTGACGGTCTCGATCAGGTAACGTCCATTCGTACCATTACGATCAATGACGAACCTATCATCATCGAGGCACTTGACATAGTGCAGGGGACTGCTACTGTCGACGGTGATCTGAGCGACTGGCAGGACGTGACCGGTATCACTCTAACGGCGTCGACCAGCAGAGATCCTAATGAAGACAATACCGCTGTGATAAAGGCAAAACATGATGACAATTACTTGTACCTTGTCTTTGATGTAACTGACACGAACCTTCAGGCTTCCGGTCAGGATGAGGTTAGCCATATCTATCTAGATGACAGTGTCGAGATATTTCTTGACACACAGCACGATAATGGCGGTGTGATGCAGGCAGATGACTATCACTTTATCATTAACCTGAACGGTGCTGTAATTGATGAAGTGGGTACTGGTGGCGGCAAGGATCTCTCGTATGCCAGTAGCATAATGACAGGCATAACTTTGCTGGGTAGCAATGGTGACGAAAGTGACACGGATACTGGTTACGTGATCGAAGTCGCGATTCCCTGGAGCGATATTGGCGGGAAACCTTCGAATGATGCTGTCGGCTTGAACGTTGGAATAAACGATCGGGATAATGGGTTTGATGGACGTCAGTATTTTGACTCGTGCAGTCTGACAGGCTCAACCAATGATGTGCCTAACAACTGGGGTGATGCGATCATTGTAGCTACGGACAACATAGCACCTGTTGCACATCCACGTTGGGATGTGAATAAGGATGGTGTGGTGAATATTCTGGATATTACCCTGGTGAGTCAGAATATGGGCAGTCAAAATTTAGATGCTGTCTGGGACGTAAACCAGGATGATGAAGTAAACATCCAGGATCTTACCCTCGTAGCACATCACTTCGGTGAAACAGTAGAATGAGATGCATATTCTGCATCTCCCTTTTCTTTCTTTTTAATATCTGTAGATTCGACTGCTGAGATTTTTCATAAATTTTCTTTTCATTTTAATTAAAATGTAATCATATTCATGTAATAATATATTACTTGTTTAATTACATTGGTGGCAAATATTATGTAATTTCATTTCTTAGCCTATTGAAAACCAATCGAATTCGGGGAGTGGCCTCATAATGATGGTGCGCATGACACATGCCATTTTTTCACAATGTTTATATAGCACCAACACAATGGTAAATTGGGGATTTTTAATTTTATTGATCAGAATCAAGTCCTCAAAGTTATTTCAAATAAAGGGGAAAACATGTTTAGCATAAAAAACGTATTCATGGTAGTTTTTATAATCACATTGTTTGCAGCTCTTAGCAATGTTTCTGCAGCTGCTTCCGATGTAGTTTTAAAACCATCATCACAGGTTGTTGCACCTGGAGAAACTTTCACAATTGATATATTCGTTTCTCCAGATGTTGATATTGCAGGAATGCAATTTGATCTACTTTACGATGGTTCTAAGTTCCAGATCACAGATGTGAGCGAAGGCAACTTGTTCAAACAAAGTGGTATGGGGACATTTTTTGTTGCTGGTTCTGTAAATTCGGGTCAAATCAATGATGCATACGGTTGTATTCTCGGTGCGTCAGATACCTCAACACCAGCAACTTTTGCCAGCATCACACTAACAACAGATGAACAGGCAAGTGGGAAATCTGACCTAGTCCTAAAAGATGTCATAATCAGTGACCCAACTGGTAATGCTGTGGATCTCGAAATAATAAACACAGAGGTTATCATTCTGGTCTTCGATATCAATCAGGATCATATGGTTGACTATAGTGATTATGGCCTAGTTCAGCAGCATTTCGATGAAACCACTGCATATCCTTATCCACTATGGGATGTGAATCAGGATAATATTGTAAATGTTCTAGATATGATGTTGGTCCTATCGCATATGGATTAATAATTGTGAGGGATTCTGATAAGAAAATATATTTTCATCTCTGGAAAAAGTATATTTTATTCCCTCCTCCTTTTTTATCTATTTGCAATTATCTGCCTTAGTGGAATTGCCAGTGCCACTACCGAAATCAGCATCATACCCACATATCAATCAGTAGAAGAAGGGCAGAACTTTACTGTGAACATCTATTTGCAGCCAGACCTTCCGGTTGCTGGTATGCAGTTCGATCTATCTTATGACAGTAAATTGGTCGAGGTGGTTCAGGTCTCAGAAGGTGAATTCTTAAGACAGGATGGTGCACTTGTCTGGTTCAATCCCGGTGAGGTCGATAGTTCAAATGGAAAAATTGATTCTGTATATGGTTTGATATTGGACAAGACAAGTGTCACAGGACCGGAAGTTTTTGCCATTATCCAAATGACCGCTGGCAATGGATCTGGTACAAGTTCTTTGGAACTATCTAACGTTGTGGTTAGTGATAATCAAGGGCTGATCATCCCGATTGATGTTGTTAATGGAGCAATTACTATCGCATCTGGTACATCTCCTTCCAATATATCCACAACCCTTGATAGACGCAGTGATGAGTCCAATTATGGAGTTGCTGGAATTGGTACAACAAGTGGATCATATGAGGAAGTTGAGATAGTAGAAAAATCCAGCCAATCGGTTCACCTTGGCTCTCAAATTTCCTACCAGTTCGTTGAGCATGAAAATCCTATTACATATATTAGCTATAGATCTCTCACAAACGCCGGTAATGTCATAGCAACTGTTGAAGTCCTTAAGCAAACATCTACAATTGCCTCATCTCCCCCTCCCGGGATAGTCTACAAGAATTTGAATATATGGATGGGGAAACCCGGTTATGCCATAGAAAGTAATATACAGGATGCAGTTGTTGGTTTCAAGGTAAATAGATCATGGCTTGAAGGTAATCATATCTCAGATAGTTCTATAATGATGTACCGTTATGATCCGGGCACATGGGAGCCTCTTTCAACAAAGAAGATTAGTGAGAGCAGTAGTTATGTTGTCTTTGAAGCAGAGACTTCTGTTTTTTCACCATTTGCGATCGTCGGAGTTAGCTCAGATAATATAATTGAAATGACAGGGGTTGATGATGCTCCTGCAGAGAATGAAAGCCTTGATCAGAATGCAGCCTTTATTCTGTGTCTGTCGATGTTGGTGCTGCTATTTGCTAGAAGACGATAATTTATAATTACTGCCCATTAACTATTTTTTTATCTACTCACGCTTTATTATATTGCTTGTAATTTCACTGCTATAATTTATCAAAACAATGAATATATTATTTTTGACTTTTCGCAGTGATTAGTTATTTCAAGTAGAAATATACATAATAATAGCAATGAGTTTCTAAAGCACTAAAATAAGGTCAAATAAAGACAATTTTCAATATTGAGAAAAGGAATATAATATGAATATACTGGTTGGAATCTCTCATCCTAAACATGTTTACATGTTCAAAAATTTCATTAATGAAATGGGGAATAGAGGTCATCAGATCAAAATAGTCTTAATAAAAAAAGACAATAATAATGAATTACTGGATGATTTTAACCTAGATTATATTCAGATCGGTGAGAACAAACCAACATTTCTTAAGAAATTATTATCTTTACTCAAACGTGAATTGAATACATACAATGTTGTAAGGGACTTTAAACCGGATGTTTTTATAGGACAAGCCCTTCCATCTTTAGCACATATTAGTTTTTTAGTTAGAAAACCATATTTTATTTTTGAAGATACTGAACATGCAACTCAGGTTCATTATCTCACTTTCCCGTTCACAAAATACATCGTAACTCAAAAAGGTTATTGGGATGATCTTGGGAAAAAACAGATACATTACAATGGTTATTTTGAACTCAATTACCTCCATCCGAACCATTTTCAACCCGACCCTTCTATTTTAGAAAAACTTGGACTTGCTGAGGATGAAACATATTCAATTTTGAGGTTTGTATCTTGGGAAGCACTTCATGATCAATCCAACAAAGGTTTTTCCTTACCTATGAAAAGAAAGATTGTGAGGGAACTGGAAAAGTATGGAAAAGTTTTCATCTCGTCGGAAAAAGAACTTCCAGAAGATCTTCGTAAATATCAAATACAATTACCTGCAAGCGATATGCATTATCTAATGAATTATGCAACTCTTTTTATGGGCGAGAGTTCAACTATGGCATCGGAATGTGCTGTGCTGGGTACACCTGCTATTTTTATCGATTTCTGTGGAAGAGGATATACCAACCATCAAGAAGCAGAATATGGTCTCGTATTCAATTTCAAGAACGATGTAGAGTCTCAGGAAAAAGCGTTAGAAAAAGCTATTGAGCTAATTTCTGATAATGATCTTAAAAATAAGTGGGAAACTAAGAGAGAGAGAATGCTTAAAGAGATGGATGATGGAACACAATTCATGGTCAAACTTATTGAAGATCGAATTGGTGCCATAAAATGATGGTTTTTTATCCTTGTCTTCTTTCTTAAATGTGATTTATTTCTTAATTACCATCATAGTTTTTTGATTATTGAATCGCTTAATATTTATCATTGAAATAATAAGTCAATATTTCCTTATGATTTTCTGGAATACTTTTAATAATAACGTAATTCAATCTATTATTGTTGTCATTCACAATAACATATTACTTGTTTTTCTATAACACATCACTTCCACAAAAGGTGACTCTCACATGCTCGATCGCTTAATCCCCCAACAAAGATCAACATCCACCCGCCTTGGTGGTCTCCTCATTCTCGTAGGCGAGACCATGTTCCTCTTCTCCCTCCTGAACTTCCTGATGATAACCCGCATCCAGTATTACAGTTCGAACGATACATTGTTCAGGACACTATTTCCAGAATACATATTATTCCTTGGGGGGATGATCGTTGTAGCTTTTATCGGCATGTGGCTAACCTATGTCTATATCTTTCCCAGCAAGCAGAAGTTCTCGCAGGAGCAGGCCATCAAGGATGGTAGAAGCCCTATGTATGACCGGCTTGTGCAGATGCATGAAGAAATGCATGAAATGCAGACCATGATAAAACAACTTCAGGGGCAGGTTGAAAGTTTAAGTAAAGATAAGGATAAATGAAAATGGAGATCTCAGTAGACCCTATCATCAACGAGCCTGCACTTGTGGTATCCGGAGATTTCACATCCCTTGTTCTGGCAGACATTCATCTGGGCATCGAGTGGGATCTTTATAAGAGCGGTTTTTCCATACCCAGCCAGATAGATCAACGCCTTGAACGCATAATGAGGCTTATTGACCAGACATCTCCTGATCACATAATTCTTCTTGGCGACATCAAGCACAATGTTCCTCAGGTCTCGTGGCAGGAGAGGGACGAGATCCCCTACTTCATCAGTACCCTTGCAGAGCAAGCAACAGTTGATGTATTTCCCGGCAATCATGACGGTGGTATCGAATTCTTACTTCCCAAAGGGTGTGACGTAAAGCTTCATTCTCCACGGGGTGCCATCATTGATGGTGTGGGCTATTTCCATGGTCACACATGGCCAGCGGTCGAAATCCTATCCGCAGAAAAGATCATTGTAGCTCACAATCACCCAACGGTACGGTTTACCGATGCAATGGGCTATTCAGTGGTCGAACAGGTTTGGTTAAAGACACACTTCAAAAAGGAAGTATTCGTGGAGCACTTCAAAAGTTCTGCCTTTGATAAGGAAAACGGTAATTGGGCTGATCCTGATGTTCTGGTAGTACCGGCATTCAACGAGCTTTGCGGCGGTGTAGCATTTAATGAGTCTGTGCGGGATGATCTCTTAGGTCCCATCTTTTCCTCAGGGGCAGTCGAGCTAGACAATTCCGAAATATACCTACTTGATGGGACATTTCTTGGAATTTTGAAAAATATTCGGAAACTTGAGGAAACAAAGCCACGAACCGGTAAAAGACGGGCAAGGAAAAAACGTTCCGGAGAGGTCGGCAAATGAAATTCGATAACATGTTCGACAACTTCCACCCTTCAATTTTAAAAGCTCTCGAGAAGCAGGGATTCAAAGCACCTACACAGCCTCAGGAAATGTCCTTCCCTCACATCCTTGCAGGGGAACACACATTCCTTATAGCTCCCACAGGCTCAGGTAAGACCGAATCAGCAGTGCTTCCTATGTTCGATCACATCCTTCGCAAGAGCGAAGAGGCTCGGGTGGGGATCTCCGCACTTTACATAACACCGCTGCGTGCACTCAACCGTGACATGTTGACACGTATCCAGTGGTGGGGAAAAGAGCTGGGGCTTGATGTGCAGGTGCGTCATGGGGATACTACTCCGTATCAGAGGCAAAAGCAATCCAAAAATCCGCCTGACCTGTTAATAACCACACCTGAAACACTCCAGGCAATGTTCACCGGCTCGCGTTTGAGGAAAAATCTCGAATGTGTCAGTTATGTCGTTGTTGACGAGATACACGAGCTTGCCTCCTCCAAGCGAGGTGCTCAGCTTTCGGTAGGACTTGAGCGCCTTGTCGAAATATCCGGTGAGTTCCAGAGGGTAGGTCTGTCGGCCACAGTGGGTAATCCCGATGTTGTGGCCCATTTTCTTGCAGGTGCAAAAAGGGCCGTATCCATCGTACAGGTTTCCATGTTAAGCCTTCTTGAGTTCAACATCATATATCCGCAAGTCACAGATGAGGACCTCGAGATCGGAAGGCAGATAGGGTGTGAGCCGGAATTCGCATCCCACCTTCGATGCATCAGGGAGATCGTTGAAACTCATATCTCGACCCTCATCTTTGTGAACACACGACAAAGTGCCGAAGCTCTTGCATCAGGATTCAAATTGCTCGGAGCATCAATTGGTGTCCATCATGGCTCTCTTTCAGTGGATGCCCGAATTGAGGCCGAGGAATCCTTCAAAGCAGGCGACCTTCAGGGACTCATATGTACTTCATCAATGGAATTGGGTATTGATATTGGTAAAGTTGACCACGTTGTCCAGTATGGTTCTCCCAGGCAGGTATCCCGACTGTTGCAACGTGTGGGGCGTGCAGGCCACAGGATACACGAAATATCTCGGGGTACTATCCTCACAATGGGGACCGATGACATTGCAGAAAGCATGGCCATAGCAAAAGCAGCTCTAAGGGGAGAGGTCGAGGACATAATACCTCATACGGGTTCCCTCGATGTTGTCGCAAACCAGATCTCTGGAATGGTAATCGATTTCGGGGATGTGGAGATCGAAAAGATACATTCCATTCTGGCACGGGCATATCCTTATCGGGATCTTTCCCTTGAACAGTTAAAACGTGTCATCGAACAGATCACCGAATATCGTATGGTCTGGCGGGAGGAAGGTTCTAACACTATCAGCAGAAGAAAGAAAAGCTGGCAGTATTACTATGACAACCTTTCCATGATACCGGATGAAAGGAAGTTCGAGATATTCGACATTGTCTCTGGCAGGTCTGTCGGGGTGCTGGATGAGGCTTTTGTGGTGAATTTTGCATCTCCCGGTGCGGTCTTCATCACTAAGGGTGAAATGTGGCGTGTTATCGAAATGAACACTGACAGGGACAGGATAAAGGTCGAACCGATAAAGGCAATGGGCGAGATCCCAAGCTGGGTCGGCGAGGAGATCCCTGTTCCGTTCGATGTTGCACAGGAAGTAGGTCGTATTAGATTCAGGATCTCGTTCCTTATCCATGATGGAAAAGCTGACAATGAGATCGTTGAAGACCTCATGAAAGACTATCCTGTGGATGTTCCCAGTGCACTTACCATCATCGAGCTGGTGCGTGAGCATATTTCGAAAGGTTGTCCTCTTCCCGATAATGATACGATTGTGATCGAAGATGAAGGTGAAGCCGTAATAATCAATTCCTGTTTCGGACACAATGTCAACGAGACACTTGGAAAGGTGATAACTTCTCTTCTGGCTGCCCGGTTTGGGAGCAGTGTCGGTCAGGAGGTCGACCCATACAGGATAAGATTGCAGCTTCCAAGACGCATGAAAGCTTTGCATATTCAGGAGATGATCTATGATATACAGCCTGAACACATTGAGCCGATAATCGAGATGACCCTTAAGAACACCTCGGTCATGAAATGGAAGATGGTTCATGTGGCACGAAAGTTCGGTGCGTTGAGCCGTGAGATCGATTATGATCGTATCAGCATGAAGAAGCTCCTCGAGATCTACAAGGGCACGTCCATGTATGATGAGGTCATACGTGAGATATTCCACAACATGCTCGATGTGGATAAAGCCTCTGAGGTATTGGGGCTGATAGCTTCCGAGGAAATTATCATCCTTTCAAGTCCTGTACCAACTCCTATAGGTGGTGCGGGATTTGCAATGAAACGTGATCTTGTGGCACCGGAAAAAGCGGACCGGTCCATCGTCCTTGCATTAAAGGACAGGATAATGCATGATCGTATCATCCTTTTCTGTGTCAATTGCAAGAAATGGGTGTCCCGGAGGAAGGTGATGAACGTACCTGACGAGATAATATGTCCGGTGTGTGATTCAAAAATGATAGCTGCTCTCAAACCTTGGGAAGAGGATGAGATAAAGCTTGTGAGGAAACAGGATAAGGTGACTGTAAAAGAGGATGTGAAACGTATCCAGAAGGTCTATCGTAATTCCCACATTGTAATGGCCAGTGGTAAACTTGCTGTCATTGCGCTTGCAAGCAGGGGTGTTGGTCCCGAGACAGCTTCAAGGGTCATCGAGAAGATGCGTGTGGATGAGGAAACCTTTTACAGGGATATCATGGCAGCTGAAAGGAATTATGCCAAGAACAAGCAGTTCTGGAAATGAAACGCTTGTTCTGTTTTTATTTTCGCCGCAATATCCTTATACTTTGCAAAGCCATGGATTTTGTTATGGATATAAGGGACAGGGTCTTTGCGGCTACCGGCAAGGTCAAGGCAGATACTATCTTTTTCGGCGGTCTTCTGATCAATGTCAACACAAAAGAGATGCTGTATAGGGATATTGCGGTAAAGGATGGCTATATAGTTGGCATTGGGGATGTTTCTTCCCTTAAAGGCCATGATACCGAAATGATCGATGTGACTGGCCGATATCTTTGTCCTGGGCTAATGGATGGTCATGTTCACTTTGAATCCAGTATGGTGACCTTAAGCCAGTTTGCAGTACCGGCACTGGCACATGGAACTACGTCGGTTGTGATCGACCCTCATGAGATAGCTAATGTTCTTGGCAAGGCTGGTATCGAACTTGTTCTCGAGGAAGCGTCTACCCTTCCTCTTAATGCTTTTGTTGCTGTCTCTTCCTGCGTTCCTGCAACTTCCTTTGAGACTGCTGGAGCTTCCATAAATGTTGATGATATTGCATCCCTGATAGCTAATGAGAACGTTGTCGGACTTGGTGAGATGATGGACTATCCCGGAGTTATCTTTTGTGATGATGCAAAGCTTTCAATGATACAGGCAGCACTCAAGGAAAGGTTGGTCGTTGACGGGCACTGCCCTGCACTTTCCAGGGAGCAGTTGTTCGGCTACATGTGTGCCGGAATATCCACTGACCATGAATCCATCGAGTATGAAGAAGCTCTTGAAAAGCTGCGTCTTGGGATGAAACTAATGATACGGGAAGGTTCGGCTGCAAAATCACTTGATAAATTCCTTCCCCGCCTGATCGAGGATGGTGTTTCCCTTGAAAATGTTTTCTTTGTGACGGATGACAAGCACCCATCTGACCTGTTGAAAGGCTATATGGATGTGATCGTCAGAAGGGCGATGGAACTGGGACTTTCACCCATGGATGCTATTTCTCTGTGTACCCTCAATGCTGCGAAACATTATCGTGTGGACCATATTGTCGGTTCGCTTTCCATGGGAAGAAAGGCTGACATTATCGTACTAGCTGATATTGAGGAATTCATTATAGACTCGGTCTATGCATCTGGCAGGCCGGTGGAAAGTTTTGTTCCTTCGTACGAATATCCGGATACAGTGTTCAATACTGTGGAATTCGATCAAGTTACTGCATCAGATCTGCAGATAAGATCCAATGCGGACAAAGACCATGGGGTGTGGGTCATTAAAGTAGTTCCTGACCTTATCGTGACTGAGAAAGATACCTTTGTATTGCATTCGGATATGGATGGCATATTGATGCCTGACGTTGAGAATGATGTGCTTTCGGTCGTTGTCATTGAAAGGCATGGAAGGAACGGGAACATTGGTGCAAGTTTCATCAAGGGGATGGGTATCAAGAACGGTGCCGTCGGGCAAAGCATTGGTCACGACAGTCACAACATTGTCGTTACAGGTACCGATCATTCGGATATGGCATTGTGTGCCAATACAATACGCAGCATGAACGGTGGCATATGTGTGGTCAATAATGGCAAGGTCGTGGAAAAGCTCGAACTTCCATTTGCAGGTATTTTGAGCACATTGCCTGCGGCTGAGGTTGAAAAGAAGCTCAATGATCTTCATAAAGCAGTAAAAGAGACTGGTTGTACCCTTCCTGCTCCATTTATCACACATTCTTTCATAGCGCTTCCGGTAATACCTTCTTTACGGCTTACTGACATGGGGCTCTTTGATGTTGAAAAGTTCAGTCTTATATCTCCAATAGATGAGATAATGGATTGAACTTTTTCTTATAGATTGTAAACATTTGGACAATATAAAGGTTGCAGAGGGTTCTCAAGATTTATTCCTTTTGGAGTGATGTTGAATTTCATCAATTTCATGGGGATACAGGTCCTCCTCATCTTAATTATTTTTATAAATCTCTCTATTTGGAGATTCTCTGGATTATCCTTCATCATCAGGTTGATAGAGCCGCAGACAGAATAATCTGCGATGTTATGTGTTATCTCGTGAGTGGCATCATCCATGATGAAAAGGGCTGTACAGTTCCTTTCCGCAAGTATCTGTATCATTGTATCCAATTTATCCCTTAGTTCTCTCGGGGTCATTTCAAGAGTGAACACTCCGATATTATCGATTATTGCAACATCCGTTGAGGCTGGGATGTAATCAAGAAGGTCCATAAGGCCAATTTCCCTTTTTGTTGGGTCATACATTTTGCCGGTCTTATTCCTTACATAGTTCGTCCTTTGCTCATAAACACGGTTAATTTGTAATAATCCTGATTCGATGTGTCCCATAAGGTCGAAACCGAACATGTTCGCCTGCTTTACCAGATTGTATGGCATCTCTTCAGTAGCGATAAGGACACATCTTTTATTGTTGCTGCATGCCTTTTCAAGAAAATGTAATCCAAAAATAGTTTTACCCGTACCTTGAGTACCGGTCACTAAAAAAGATTCTCCTTGTGGATACCCACCATCAAGCCTTGTATCAAGACCCGGAATTCCGGTTGATATCCTGTCTATATGATTATTCATTGAAACACCCTCACTTTTAGACTGTTCATGTAAATCTGAACCTTCCGGATCCTACAACAGTAATGCTATTGTTCTTACCATTGTTTGATCTTCAATTGAAATGACCTGTTGTGCGGACAGATCAGAATGCAGTTTTCCACTTTAATACTATTAAACTAAATATGTCTATCAATATATATTATATGATTGGTATATCAATTTTTGTCCACTTACAAATTATATCTTTTTGTAGTCTGCAAGAAATAAAGTTGGATGGAAGGGTCTGACAAAATAGGTTTTTTGGAGAACAAAAAAGAAAAGCAGTGGCACACAAACTATCTAATGATAAAGATAATGTGAGCATGCCATTTATTCAACTGTCTTATCCAAATTTTTCAATGTAGTTCTTATATGCTCTAATATACTCTGCATGTGGCCAGATAAGCGGAATGGTCACATATGCCATACCGTCCTTCCATTTTGGGTGGTTACGAACGTTCTCTATCATCGTCAGCTTACTGTCTCTCAGTATCTTTGCATTGGTATAATCCTCAAACCAAATCTCGAAACGTTCTATGGTTGAAATGTGTTCAGGTAGTAGATAGTTATGTGCCATATCGACCACCCAACCAAGATACATTTCTGCCATATCCTGATCATCAATAGCAGTGTAATGGCTTGCCAGCTGGCAGGTAAAATGGCACCAGGGTCCATATCCGCCATTGTTCCTGTCCCACATCTCAGGGTAGCGGTTCAATCCACCGATTTCGCTATCCCAAAGTTTGTCATGGATCCTCCTGACAGTATAACGGTTCTTAATATCCTGTTGTTCAATAATGCCAAAATAGGCAGGTGCATATTCGACAACATCTACATCAATGACACTGGATGCAAAAGCATCGTAACCAATGGGGTTGCTGCTCTTCTCTTTTACACGTATGCATTTGATGAAAGATCGCCTTCTCGGGCTGTACATTCGGGTGAGGATCGCCTCTTTTATTTTTTCAGCTTCCATTTCCCATGTGGTAACATCCTTTCCTAAAGCTGCTCCCATTTTCACCGCAGCTTGTACTCCGGCACAACAGGCACAATTCGCGTAAATCTCGAATCCGTGCTCGTATGCCGGATATTCGTGAATGCTGTTTATGGTATGAACAAGATCCACCTCTTCGTTCTTGTTCATGAGAATGAATTCGACTGCTTTTGAAATGGTCTCCCAGTGTTTTTCAACAAAACTCTTGTCTGCCAGTTTTTCAAAGAACATCCCGCCAGTTGCTTCAAAATATTTTCCCATGGAATAGAGGACCAGGCCATTTCCATCTATCTGAAGGTCTTTATAACTGGCATCATTTCCATCGATATCATATCTCTGGGAAAATTCTCCAAGAGGTTTTTGTGAATTGAGTACAAATTCAAGCCCTTTCTTTGCTTCATCCATCATGTCTGCTGCAATGCATCCCAGAATAGCTACAGAATGATCCCTGGGATAAATGAAAGGGTAACGTGTTCCTGGAGGGCTTGCATAGAATCCTCCTTTCTCATGTTGGTTGTTTTTCAGTATCTTCACGCTGTTCTCGTAAAGTATTTCTGCTTCGATCAGATTCAATGGGCTCACTCCTTGTCAGGATACTGCATCTTGCAAACGTAATACGATCTTTCGAGATATTTGTCCACTTCTTCTTTATTCATCCCGGCCCTTTCAAGGGCTTTTTCGTTATACACATTATTATGTGTTCGAGGGCATTTCGAGCCTACATTGAGAAGTTCGACACCAGCGAGTTCAGCACGCTTTGTGGTGTAACTGTGATAAAGGATGCCGGTAACGGTCGTAAGTGCCGGATATTTCCATCCATCCTCAGCTTCCTCCATTTTTCTGTTGGAGAGATTTACAAGTTCGGTGAACTGTGAAGGACGCTCACCGCACATCTGGATGAAATCCAAAAGTATGTTGGAGAACGGGCAGAGTGGTATGTAATTGATATCATCTTCACGTGCACCTTCAAATCCAGGTCCTTCTATCTCTGCAAGTTTTATCCCTATTTTTTGGAGCCAGTCAGTTGTTTCTTCCAGTCCGTCTTTGTCAACCATCTCTATTATACCCAACAAAAAGGCTTTTGAGATCATATTTTCAACGCGTACCAATTAATTACCCCCTTTATTATCAAGTATGCTCAAATGTCATCGTTTTTTCCGATAAGGTCCATTATGGCATTGTTCCAGCCGACAGGTCCAATACCATCAGCATGCCTGATCTCTGTCAGTATTATCGATGGATCGTATTTACCATCCGGCTTTTGCACAAGGAATGGTATATCCACGGCTTTTAGCATGGGAAGATCGTTCAGGCTGTCTCCGAGTGCTATTGTGGTGACTTCTGTGAATTGTTGCCTGTAGATCTCAGTCAATGCTCTGACGGCCTTTCCTTTGTCATTGTCTCCCATAATATGCCAGTAGCGTCCCCCTTTTGTATGGTTCAGTCCGGCAGCGTGTATCAGTTCGATGACCTTTGCAGTTGCATTCTCATCTTCTTCAAGCCTAAACGCTTCATCATATTCTCGCATTTTGGCAAGCTTTGCCGATTGGATGTCAAGGCCTGTGTCCTTGCTCACACCCTCAGCATCAAGGTCACCAAATCCTGTTATCTTAAAACCGGTATTCTTGCGGATATCTTCAAGAACTTCCCTGATCCTGGTATAAGATGTTCCAAATTCTATGACTTTATAATTTCCAATCTCATCCCCTTCTTTCAGCTCAATGCTGAAATAATCCTTTGGTATGAAAATCGCTCCTCCGTTCTCTGATATGAACGGATGGTGGCATTCAAGTTCATCAACATATACTTCAAGTTCTGCACGTGTCTTGCTTGTACAGAATATTAATGGTATCTCTTTCTCTTTTAAGAGCTCAAGTGCTGGTCTTGCAGCATCGTATGAGTATGTGTCATGGTCTATCAGCGTGCCATCCAGATCTGTAAATATGATATATTTCAAAATACCCCCACCTTATCAATATCCAATCGACAATGTCGAATGCTGCCGATTATGCCGAATAGTATAATTTCACCTTCTCTTTTGTATAAAAGCTTATATTGTATGTTCTATATATAGATATTCTACTTAATAACATAATATTCCTTAATATCGTCAATCTGGGGGTTGGCATCCTTATAAAGGGTTACATGAGAATTAACTCTTGAATTATGGGTGCTTTCGCTATTCGGGGAGTTAAATGGATTTTTATCAAGAATACATTACAACGATTCATGATTTTTGTATCGACAAAGAAAAGCTTGTTAGGAGAATAGAGGAGCTAAAGGAACGCAGACCTGCTTCACTTATCATTCCTATTCTTTATGAGGAAGTTGAGAACCCACCTCTCAAAAAAATAATCACAGACCTTAATGAATGTACTTATATAAGCCAGGTTGTGGTTGCTCTGGCAGCTGAAAGTACTGAACAGTATGTGCATGTGGTCGAATATTTTAAAGACCTTAAACTTCCCCATATTATCGTATGGTGTGATGGTCCACGGATACAGCATATCATTTTCGGTATGAAAAAGAAAGGTATTGATCTTACATCTTTTAAGGGAAAAGGAAAAGATGTCTGGATAGCTATTGGCATAGCAACTCTTGATTCGTATGCTATTGCTTTCCACGATGCGGACATTGTGACATATTCAGTGGATTTTCCGGCAAAGCTCCTTTATCCTATTGTAGAGACCGAGCTTAATTTCTTTTTTAATAAAGGCTACTATGCAAGGATAGATATGGATGGCATGGCTATGCATGGGCGTGTTTTCCGACTTTTTGTTCGTCCTTTGCTCGATACTTTGCAATCCGAGTCTAAAGCAGATATATTGAGATATTTCCTTGCTTTCAGGTATACTCTTGCCGGGGAGTTCGCTATGACCAGTGACCTTGCCATGAACATACGCATTCCTGCTGACTGGGGGCTTGAAGTTGGTCTTCTTGCAGAGGTTTACAGGAACACTACAACAAAAAAGATATGTCAGATCGATCTGGGCTATTATGACCACAAACATCAGCAATTGGGTACAAATAGATCAGAAGGTCTTTGCAAGATGGTAGGTGATATTTTCACAACATTTATGCGCGTTGTGACAGAGTCTACGGATAACCGCATGTCAGAAGCATACCTCCACGGGATCCATGTCAGATATAAACGATTAGGTCAGGACCTTATCCGAAGATATCATGCGGATGCTCTTTGCAATGGACTTTATTATAACAGGCATGAAGAAGAGTCATATGTGGATATGTTCGCACGTGTGATAAGAAATGCTGGTGATGATTACAGGCATGATCCTTCTGATGTGCTGATGCCGGACTGGACCCGGGCCCTTTCTGCTGTGCCTGATCTCAGGGAACAATTATACGAGGCATGTATTGCTGATGTTAAGGAGTATTGCGAAGAGGAGTGATATCCTTCTCCTTAATATTGGCTTTTCGAATGGATTATATTAAGTCATCCTTAAATATTATCTCATCAGCAATACATTATTATTTTTAATATCAGGAGACTTTGTTAATATGAGCCCTTTGTCATTATCCAAAAGATCGGTCAATATTCCTCCGTTCTATGTGATGGAAGTTCTTGAAAATGCACAGAAGCTGGAACATGATGGGAAGGATGTGGTGCATCTTGAGATCGGGGAGCCGGACTTTCCAACAGCACCGCACATATGTGAGGCTGCTCATCAGGCTTTGACCTCATGCAAGACACGATATACTCACAGTCAGGGCATTTACGAACTTAGGACTGCGATAGTTGATGATTATAATAATCGGTTCGGGCTCGATCTGGTTCCCGAACAGGTGCTTGTAACTTCCGGTACCAGTCCTGCTCTTATGCTCAGTTTCATGGCCCTTCTGGACCAGGGTGATAAGGTATTGCTTCCAAATCCGCATTATGCGTGTTATCCGAATTTTGCAACCGCTCTTGGTTCTGTTCCCAGGTTTGCATATACTTCTGAGGAGAACGGGTTCGGGCTGACACCGGAACTTGTTTCCGAGAATATGGAAGAGGATACGAAAGCTATCCTTGTGAACAGTCCTTCAAATCCCACAGGCTATGTCATGTCTTCAAAGGAGATGCAGGGTATCGCTGAGGTGGCTGGTGATGTTCCTATCATTTCGGATGAGATCTATCAGGGGCTTGTGTATGAGGGCGAGGACCACAGCATCCTTGAATATACTGATAATGCGTTCGTTCTGAACGGTTTTTCAAAGAAGTACTGTATGACGGGCTGGCGGCTTGGTTATTTGATAGCTCCGCTTGATTGTATGAGGGTGTTGCAGAAATTACAGCAGAACTTCTTCATCTGTGCCAATAGCTTCGTTCAGGAAGCGGGTATTGCTGCCCTGGAAGGTCCACAGGACCATGTGGATAAGATGGTGGCCACCTATGATGAGCGCAGGAAGTATCTTCTGAAACGCCTGAAGGATATAGGGTTCAATATAGGGTACGAGCCAAAGGGTGCTTTCTATGTTCTTGCCGATGCACGTGAGTTCGGTTCGGATTCTCTGGAGATGAGCCGCAGGATACTGAACGAAGCGGGGGTGGCTGTGACTCCGGGAATTGACTTTGGCAGCGGTGCGGAAGGATATATCAGATTCTCGTATGCTAACAGCCTTGAGAATATCGAGGAAGGTATCAGAAGGCTCGATGGTTTTTTGAATGGATGATTGCTGAAGGTCTAAGAATTAACTTAAAAACAATCGTAACTATTCAGCCTAACTATCGTCAATCCTGTATTATCAACTCTAATACAAAAAATTAATTTGCAATCCTAAAATCAAACAATCGTTGGAACAAATGGCTTTCCATCGATTGCATCTTGAATAGCCTTCATCACAGAAAGTTGATTCTTCTTAACAGTAGAAATGTAGCTTCTTATACGACAGAAAGAACGTGCTCCTTGCACACTTCGGAACGTTCCTGATATCTTCTGCTGTACTTTCATCATTCTCACATCTCTTTCTGCGAGATTGTTCTCAAATGGGACTTTCAAGTCGTACATAAACCTGACAATGTCATTTTTGTAATTCATGAAACGATCCAGCAGATTTTTTGCCGTAGTTTGTTTATTTCTTCCACGTTTCTTTGATCGTATTTGGAGTGGTGGATTCTCTTCCAACCCAGTATGAACTATACGATCATAACAATCTTCGAACTCTTTTATCTTCTGTTGTTTCAGGTTCCTAGATATTTCTCGGACCTTATCTACAGAGGATTTGATATTGATGAGCAGATCACCCATATCTTTCGACCACAGTTGTTCATCATTCTCACTTATACCGGTTAGTTCTCGCAATAAATGAGCATTACAGATCGAATGATTGCAGT